>JAGRJB010000376.1 GCA_020442965.1 Pseudomonadales bacterium | reverse complement strand
GAGCCGCGTGATCGCTTCTGCCCGGCTGGTTGTCGGACGATCAGTTTCGGCCCGTGGAAAGGCGGCGCACGCGCTCGAGGTAGGCGGCCTCGTCGGGTAAGCCACCCGAGCGT
This sequence comes from Pseudomonadales bacterium, assembly GCA_020442965.1. Taxonomy (GTDB): domain Bacteria; phylum Pseudomonadota; class Gammaproteobacteria; order Steroidobacterales; family Steroidobacteraceae; genus CADEED01. Next base: position 4,268 of record JAGRJB010000376.1, on the reverse strand, counting down.
TGCGCTTCCCACAGGCTGGCCGCGAGCGCTTCCTGCATGCGATGTTCGGCATCGTGTACCGAGCCCAACTTGGCACTGAGTTCAGCGTGGAGTTTGGCGATACCGGCAGGGCGGTTGGTAGCGACCTGATCGCGAATCGCCAGGTGCAGGCCCATGTGCAAGAACGGATTGGGCTGCCCAGTCTCAGGTGTGAAATCGCGGTCGATCACGGATTCGTCGTGCTCGAGACGGGTGTGATACTCGGGATGCTCCGCAATGACCGCAGCGATCTGTTTCTCGAGTGGTTCGAGTGGAACGCCGGCGCGAAATTTACGCCAGGCTGTTAGGTAGCTCGCGCGTAACTGCGCACGGTTGCGGTCGCCGAAGATCATGAGCGGCTGCGTGCCTTGGCCTTGTGCCTCGCCCGATGCCCGGTGTGGCGAGTGACGGGCGAGGCAGGCGCACGGATCGCGGACACCGGCGTCTTTTTGCGGTACTCGCACAGATCTTCGATGATGCACTGGGGGCAATCTGGCTTCAGCGCCTTGCATACGTAGCGTCCATGCAGGATCAGCCAATGGTGTGCGTCTTGTTTGAACTCATCGGGCGTGAACTTGAGCAGGGCTCGCTCGACCGCCAGCGGCGTTTTGCCGGCGGCGAGGCCGGTACGATTGGCGACCCGAAAGATATGGGTATCTACCGCGATCGTGGGTTCGCCGAAGGCTGTGTTGAGCACGACGTTGGCGGTCTTGCGGCCGACGCCGGGCAACGCTTCAAGAGCGGCACGCTCGCGCGGTACGCATGAATGGTGTTTGTCGATCAGCGCCTGGCAGGTAGCGATGACGTTCCTGGCCTTGGTGTTCCACAGGCCAATGGTGCGAATGAAGGGTCCCAGGCCATCGACGCCCAATGCCGCAATTGTTTCAGGCGTGCCCGCGATCGGGTAGAGCTTGCGTGTTGCCGCATTGACGCTCCTGTCAGTGGCTTGGGCGGACAGCATGACGGACACTAACAATTGAAACGGCGAGTCGTATTCCAGTTCGGTTGTCGGCTTGGGGTTTGCGTCGCGCAACCGCTCATAGATAGCCCGGCGCTTCAGGGCGTTCACGTGGAATGTGCCGCTCGCTTCTTGGCCGCGAGCAGCTGGGCTCGCTCGGCCGCGCGACGCTCGATACGCAAGCTGCGCTGTATGAAGCGCTCACGGTTTGCGGCCGTCGTGGGCTCGGTCGATCTGCTGTCGGCGACTGATGCACGTGGCACGATCGCGATGCAATCCACCGGGCAGGGCGCGACACACAGCTCGCAACCGGTACAAAGCTCGGTGAGCACCGTGTGCATGTGCCGCGGTGCGCCAATGATGGCGTCGACCGGACACGGTGGTAAGCACTTGGCGCAGCCGATGCAGCGGGCTTCGTCGATGCGGGCTACCGTGGGCGGAGCCTCGACGCCGCAGGCAGGATCGAGCGGCACGATTGCTCGGCCGGTCAACGCCGCCAGCGCCACGATGGTGGCGCTACCGCCGGGCGGGCAGCGATTGATGTCCGCCTCGTTGGCCGCGATAGCGGCCGCATAGGGCGCACAGGCATCATAGCCGCAGCGTGTGCATTGCGTCTGTGGTAGCAGGCGGTCGATCGCATCTGCAAGTTGCATGAGCGAGCCCGCGGTTCCTTAGGTGACGCTCATGCCAGCTTCGGCCCCGGAGTCCGGCGACAGCAGGAACAAGCCTGGGCCCGCGCCGCTCGCACACAGCACCATGCCTTCGGAAACGCCAAAGCGCATCTTGCGCGGTGCGAGATTGGCCACCATCAGGACGTGACGGCCAACGAGCTGGTCGGGTTGGTAGGCTCCGCTGATGCCAGAGAAGACGTTTCGCTGTGTGCCACCGAGGTCAAGTGTCAACTGGAGCAGCTTGTCGGAACCCTCGACCTGAGTCGCGGCGATAACACGTGCGATGCGCAGGTCGAGTTTGGCGAAATCCTTGATGTCGATCGTCGTCGGCGTCGCGGCCGCTGTCACCGCTGCCGCGCTTGCTGCAATGGCCGGTGCCTTCGGGGTCGTCGCCTTGCCAGGTGGCGCTGCAGCGGGCACTTCCTCGCTGTCGATCAAGGTTGCAACGACCTTTGGGTCGAGCCGGGTCGCGAGGGGTTCGTAAGTGCCGAGCGGCGTGCCGAGTAGCGGCTTGACCACCGCATTCCAGTCGCTGAGAGGATCACCCAGGAACTTGGCCGCGTTGCAGGCCATTTGCGGCAACACGGGTGCCAGATAGGTCATCAGAACGCGAAAAAGATTCACGCCCTGTGTGCAGACCGCCAGGACCTCGGCCGATCGGGCGGGGTCCTTGGCAAGCGCCCATGGCTTGTGCGCGTCGACATATTGATTGGCTCGGTCTGCTAACAACATGATCTCACGAATGGCTGACGAGAATTCACGCGCCTCGAACTGGCGGGCGAGTTCGTCGCGCTTGTTCGCGAACTCCGCATACAATACTGCGTCCGGCAGCGCATCGGCCAGGCGGCCGCCACCCCGAGCAATGAACCCGGCGCAGCGACTGGCAATGTTGACGAGCTTGCCCACGAGATCCGAGTTCACGCGCGCGACGAAATCGTCGAGGTTCAGATCCATGTCGTCGATGCCGGCGCCCAACTTGCCGGCGAAGTAGTAGCGCAGCGGTTCCGGGGGCAAGAGATCAAGGTAGCGGCGTGCGGTGATAAATGTGCCGCGAGACTTCGACATCTTGCCGCCGTTGACCGTGAGAAAGCCGTGCACGAAAACGCCAGTCGGCATGCGCATGCCACCGCCGTGCAGAACGGCGGGCCAGAAAAGGTTGTGGAAGTAGCTGATGTCTTTGCCGATGAAGTGATAGACCTCGGCGTGTGACTGCGGATTCCAGTATTCATCGAAGTCGAGTCCGCGCTCGTTGCACAAGGCCCTGAACGAACCGAGGTAGCCGATCGGCGCATCGAACCATACATAGAAATACTTGCCCGGCGCGCCGGGGATCTCAAAGCCGAAGTAGGGCTTGTCGCGCGATATGTCCCAGTCGTTGAGACCAGCCTCGAACCACTCGGCGAGTTTCGCCCGCACCTGAGGCTGTCGAGCGCCGGTCTGCAGCCACTGTTGCAATACCGCCGCAAAATGCCCCAGTCGGAAGAAGTAGTGTTCCGACTCGCGCCAGACGGGCGGCGTTCCAGAGACCATCGATATAGGATTCTTGAGATCGGCCGGTGAGTAGGTGGCGCCACAGGACTCACAACTGTCACCGTATTGGTCGGGGGTCCCGCAGCGCGGGCAACCGCCTTTCACGTAGCGGTCCGGCAGGAACATGCCCGCTTTCTCGTCATAGGCTTGGCGCACGCTGCGGGTCGTGATGTGTCCGCCAGCACGGACGCGCTCGTACAGCAGATTCGTGATTTCCCGATTCTCGATGGAATGCGTCGTATGAAACTGGTCGTGGCCGATCAGGAATTCGCGGTAATCGCGTCGGTGTTCCTCCGTGATACGCGCGATCAATGCCTCTGGCGTTATGCCTTCGGCCTGAGCTTTGATCATCACCGGCGTGCCATGCGCATCTTCTGCACAGACGTACAGACAATCGTTGCCTTGCATCCGCTGGAACCGTGCCCAGATGTCGGTCTGGACGGCCTCGAGCAAATGGCCGAAGTGCAGCGGACCATTGGCGTAGGGCAGCGCGCTAGTCACGAGAATCTTGCGGGGCATGGGGAACCTGAATCGCGAATCCGGATGCAATTATTGCACGCCGCGCGGCGAGCGTCCGCGATGCGCAGCAGGCGGCTGCACGGTGCTCCACCCTTGCGCTCTACTCTTGGTCTTTGAGGGCCTCGAACTTGGCCTTGTTGATACCCTTCTTGTAGGCTTCCTTGCCGGTCACGATCTTCTGATCGAGCAGCGCCTGGATCGCGCTGTCCATCGTGCGCATACCGAACTGCGCCCCCGATTGCATCGCGGTCTCGAGCTGATCGAGTTTGCCCTGGCGGATGAGGTTCGCCACCGCGGGCGTGTTGACCATGATCTCGAGCGCCGCAACCCGGCCATTCTTGTCGGTGGTTTGCAGCAGTTGCTGCGAAATGACGCCGCGCAGGCTGGTCGACAACATCGTGCGCACGTGCGACTGCTTGTCCGCCGGGAACACGTTGACCATTCGATCGACGGTTTGTGCGGCGCCATTGGTGTGCAAGGTGCCCATCACGAGAATTCCCATCTCCGCCGCGGTCACCGCGATGCTGATGGTTTCGTAGTCGCGTAACTCGCCGACCAGGATGACATCGGGA
>JAGRJB010000375.1 GCA_020442965.1 Pseudomonadales bacterium | reverse complement strand
ACGCGCCGCCGGGTTGTCAGGAAAATCCTGCACCAATTTCTTCAGCATGACATTGGCGTCGCCATACTTGCCCGCCGCGATCTCAGCGTCGGCCGTTGCGATCACACTGGCCGGATCACCGGACCCGCACCCTGCCAGCACGACCGACGTCAGCGCAACGCTCAGCCACCAACGAATATTTCGGCCCTGTCCCATACTAACTACCAAGTCCATCAACGGTAACTCTCCTGCAAGCCCGGTACGATTGCCGACCAGGCTTGCGCCATGGTCGCAGCGACCGCACCACAGTCCGATTCACACGGTATGGCGAGCAACACCAAACCAGCGCGCGGCGCACGCAGCAACAGCGCGTCGATTGCTAACACCACCTTCGACTCCCAGTCGCTCGCAACGAGGCGACCGGCAATCGCATACGTTTGCCGCAGCAGCCAGCGTTCACCGCCGGTGGTCGCTGCAGTGTACTCACGAAAGTCGGGTGCTAGAGCGCCAACCCCACTGCCCGATCCGGCGCCTGCGACCGGCTGCACCGTCGCCAACCGCCAGTCGGCTGCGGGCAGCACAACGTTCGCGTAACCCACCAGCTCCGCACCCTGCCGCTGCGCCAGGTACAGATTCGCATACACGTGTACCGGCCGCAGCGCCTCGTCGAGCGGGGTGTAGACGGCGCGGCGCTCGACGGTAACGCCTGGAAACTGCGGCTTGATCGGGCTCGTGCCGACCAATGGGCCGATCCAGCCTGGGGCACTCACCGGCAAACGCAAGGTCGCTGTCTCGCTCGCGGCACCGTCTATCCGGTTTCGCACCGCCGCATACCAGCTTGGACCAATGACAGCGCACAGAAGTGCCGCAAATAGCATACCGACGCCAGCCGGCGGCAACGCCCCCGCAGAGGGGGCAGCGTGCGCGCGCGGTCGCGCGTCGATGGCCGGTAGTCTTGCCAGGTAGTAACGCGCCCACAGAATGTAAGTCACCAGCACGGCGGCGAACAAGATCCAACCGAACAGCAAATGACCCTCCGCGACGAGCGGATGCTGCATGTTGCTGTAATAGCCAATAGCAATGATCGCTGTCACCCGCACCCAGTTCATTACCAGCGCCATCGCAATGGCGACGCCGACCACAAGCGCAAACTGCCGACCGCGCAACTCGTTCAGATAGGCGATCAACAGGCCAATGACGGTCGCCACGAGCAGGAAATGCTGGCCGCTGCAGCCGCTGATGATCTCGAAGGCTCCCGCTGGCACATGGACGAAATTCCGATCGACATAGGCATTTAGCCCCAATAACTGAATGCCGACGGTCGACGCTTTGATCGTCAACGGCCAGAGCACAAGATTGGTCAATGGCCCCCAGACGGGCAGCGCGAAATACAGCAAGAACAACGGCAACGCGAATCGCCGCGCACTGCGCCAGCCGTAGACGGCTGCCAGCACCAACCAGCTCATCAGCGGCCAAAGAGCTTGCGCGACCGATGTAGTCGATGAAACGGCCGCTGCGGCCCAGACAATCGACGCTGCGGCCAGCGCGACCAGCGCGAGGCGGCTACCGAGGCGCGGATGGTCGGCCCGCGAACTGGCACGTACCACGAGCCAGGCCACGAGCACGGCTAACAGTGGACCGTGGCCGTAGCCGGCATCCTGCAAATCGATCCAGAGCACTCGCAATGGCAAGAGCATCGGCAACAGCATTGCCGAGACCAGCAGAACAATCGCGAGCGGCACGTAGCGAAACAACGCGTTGTCGGCGGGTCGATCCGTAGTCATGCGATCCTAAACACGGTAACGAGTGAGCATTGTGACCTGCGACAGCAGCACGCCCTGCGCTGAAATCGTTGGCCACGAAGCCCTGTTCGCTGGCTGTGACCGCCTTCTCAATCGCGAGACCCCGATGTGGACGCGGCGTCGCCCTCGGTTGTGACTCGGTCGGCGGATCCGCTAGTGACTTGATGCTTCTCCAGCAGGTCATAAAGCGTCGGTCGAGTAATGCCGAGCAAATCAGCCGCTCGAGATATGTTGCCGGCGGACACCGTCATGGCGTGCGAGATTGCTTCGCGCTCCGCCCGGTTGCGCACCTCGCGCAGCGTCTGCGGCGCCGCTGCCTCGCGCGTGCCCGGCAGACCCAGGTCGGTGAGTCCGACTACCTGACCTTCGGCGAGCAGCACCGCCGACTTGATCTTGTTCTCGAGCTCCCGCACGTTGCCCGGCCACTGATATGCACCGATCGCAGCGATCGCCTCGTCGGTGAATCCACGCAGCTGACGGCCGAGCGGCGCCGAATAAGCGCGCAAAAACGCGTGCGCTATCGCAATCGCATCGGCCTTGCGGTCGCGCAAAGGCGGCACATCGAGCGTCACTTCGCTCAGTCGATAGAACAGGTCCTCACGAAAGCGCTGCTGCGAAATAAGTTGTGCCAAATTCTGGTTAGTGGCAGCTACGATCCGTACGTTAACGGGAATGGTCTGGCGACCGCCGACACGCTCAATGACACGATCCTGCAAAAACCGTAGTAGTTTGGCTTGCAACGACATCGGCATGTCGCCGATCTCATCGAGGAACAAGGTGCCGCCGTCGGCGAGTTCGACCTTGCCCAGCGTTTGCTTGGTGGCGCCGGTGAATGCGCCCTTTTCATAGCCAAACAACTCGGATTCGAGCAGCGCCTCGGGGATAGCGGCACAATTGATCGCCTGAAATTTTTCAGCAGCACGCGGACTCAGACGGTGCACGGCGTGTGCGAGCAGTTCCTTACCCGTGCCGCTCTCGCCGAGGATCAGAACGGTGACGTCCGCGGGCGCCACTTTCTCGATCACACGGCATACCTGTTGCATCCGGTCGTCCGCTGCTATCAATCCGCCGAACGCTGCGCGTCCTTCGCTCGTTCGCGTCGCGAGTAACTCCGACTCGAGCCGGGCGATATGAAACGCCCGACTGACGATCAAACTCAATACTTCGACATCGACCGGCTTCTGGTAGAAATCGATCGCACCGCTCGCGACCGCACGCAGGGCGCTCGCTTTGTCATGGTGGCCGGTGACGACGATCACCTTGGTTTGCGGCGCGATTTCCAGGATTTCGCTGAGCGATGCAAAGCCCTCCGAAACTCCCTCCGCGTCAGGCGGCAAGCCCAGATCCTGCAGAACGACTGCGGGTTCCGAGCGCCGCACCGCGGCCAGCGCCTCCGCGCGATTGTTGGCGAACAGCACTTCATAACTCTCAAAGCACCAGCGCAATTGCGATCGCATGCCTGGGTCATCTTCGACGATCAGAAGTCGATTGTTAGCGTCCTTAGCCGGCACGAACCACCCCATGCTGGTCGCCAGCATCGCTACCGGTGAGTTCGGCCGACTCTGCAAGATCGCGCTCGGCGGCACTCGCCACCGGAAACACCAACTCGAAAACCGTCCCACGCCCTGGTCGCGACTGCACACGAACGTCGCCGCCCAACGAGCGCAGGTATTCGCGCGCCTGGTAGGCGCCAATGCCCATACCGCGCGATCCCTTGGTGGTATCAAATGGCCGAAACAACCGGTCACGCACGAACTCGGCTTCCATCCCGACGCCCGAATCGCGCACACGCAATCGCGGTTCGCCATATTCTGAATCCACTTCGATCCGTACCTCGCCGCGCGCATCGCAAGCATCCTGAGCGTTGCGCACGATGTGCTCGACGACACTCGACAGCCGCTCGGCATCCGCGTGCACGCGCGGCCGTGCGCTGATCGCAAGATTCGGCACTGGTTTGCGGCTGCTGCAACGTTCCGTCGCCTGTTCCGCAATCTGCGCAAGCTGCACGTCGCGCAGCGTGCCGCTCACCTCACCCTGCCCCAGTTGTGTTAGTAATCTGCTCATCCTTTCCACGGTATTGGCGATTGTCGCAATCGCATCGTCGACGAACTCCGGATTGCGTTTATGTCGCTCGGCATTGTGGACGATCAGCTTGAGCTGCGCAGTCGAATTCTTCAGGTCGTGCATGACGAATGCCGAGAAGCGATTGAACGCTTCGAACTGCCGGCTCTCGTTGAGCCGACGATCCATGTCCTCCTGCGATAGATGCGCCGCGATGTGTCGCCCCACGGTCTTCAGCAGGTCAAGATCCTCGAACGACAACGCGCCGAAACCCGGGCGACGCGCCAGCAACAGACAACCGTACAACTGATCGAGATGAAACAGCGGCACGATCAGCGCATCCGGGCCCAGCATCAGCAGCCGCTCCTCGATGACCAAATCGTCGTACAGATCAGGTTGCTCGTGGCGCTGTTTGAGATCGACGACCCACTTCGTGCGCTCCAGAAACAACACGAGTGCCGCGCGCGACGACAGCACACCGGCATCGGCCAGATCGGCATCGCTGATCTTGGGCCAACCCGCAATGGCACGCATTGCGCCATTGGGTGTATCGCGCACCCAGAGCACGGCGCGCGGGCTTTCGATGATTTGCGCGACCGCGCGGATCGCAGTTTGATGGAACGACTCTTGCGGGCCGCGCTCCGAGAGCGTGCCGATGAAACGCAACCACTCGACCCGATAATCGTATTTGTTGCGGTAGAAATTCTTGGCAACGAACACCTTGAGTTTGCGTCGCATGCTGCCCGAAAACACCAACGTTGCGAGCAAGACCCCGGACGCGAGCAAGAAGAACAATTGCGCGGTCGGCCCCCAGCCGCCCCCACTCTCGCGCACGTACAGACCACCCAGACTCATCATGATGAGATAGGCGCCGACCAACAGCAGGGAGGTGGAGTAATAAACGACATGACGCGAAACGAAAATGTCGACCGACCAATCCGGCATTCGACGCGCCGCGAAGCCAATCGGCAACACTAACAAAGCCGAGATCAGGCCACGCACTTCCCAAGCGGTACGGTCGAATTCCTGTACCAGGATGCTCTCCGCGAACACGAACAGGTCCAGCACGAAAATCCCGGCGATGCCCAGGCATAGCCAGCGCGCCGGCGTGAGACCCGCCTGCTCCGCATTGCGATAGACCTGCTCCAGCGAGAACACACCGACCAGCGCAAGCCCGAGTCCCAAATACGATGCGACCAGCACTGTCGGGATCGCCAGCCAGTTGATCGCAACAGCGAGCGCGGCCACGACCGGCCCCGCCGCCACCATCATCGCTCTCATCCAGGCTGGCTGATTCTGTAGCCGCGCCAGACTCGCCAGCAGCCACAACCACAGAGCTGCGTGCAGTGCCTCGATCGCAACGAGCAGCGGCAGACTCAGGAACCGCCAGTGCACTTCCGCAGCGAGGAGCAAAGCCCAGGCGCTCGTGCCCCAAGCCGCGATCCAGAGCCGTACGTCAGGGGCCGACGGCTCACGTCGGGCGGGACGCAACAGCAATGCCAGCAGTGCGAACGCCACCGCCGCCATACCATAGCTAACAACGCCGAACCACACTCAGCGCGCGCCTTTGCCGAGCAGCACCACTTCGGCAGTCTGTAGGAGAATCATGATATCGAACAGCAGACTGTGATTCTTGACGTAGTACAAGTCGTACTGCAGCTTCTCGGCCGCGTCCGTTTCCGAAGCGCCATACGGATAACAAACCTGCGCCCAACCAGTGATACCGGGTTTGACGAAGTGTCGCTCCTGATAGTACGGGATCTGCGCGGAGAGAGTGGCAACGAACTCCGGTCGCTCCGGGCGTGGCCCCACAAAACTCATATCGCCGCGCAATACATTGAGCAATTGTGGCAACTCATCGATGCGTAGTTTGCGGATGATTGCGCCCACACGCGTCACCCGCGTGTCGTTACGTTGCGCCCATTGCGCCCCCGCCTTCTCCGCATCGACTCGCATACTGCGGAACTTGATTACCGGAAAATTCTTGCCGCGAAACCCGACCCGCGTCTGCCGATAGAAGATCGGCGCGCGCGCACCATCCTCGACCATGATTGCCAGAGCGGTGAGCAACATGAGCGGCCAGACCACCAGCAACAAGGCAACGCAGGCCAACAAATCGAGTGCGCGCTCCGACGCCAGCCGCACATGATCACGCCGAAAGCCAGCGCCGAAAATCAACCAGCTGGGATTGATAACGTCCAGATGAACTTTGCCTGTCTCGCGCTCGAGAAACGTCATGAGTTCGGTGACCTCGATACCATCGAAGCGGCATTCGAGGAGGTCGGCGATCGGAAAGGCGCGGCGGCGATCGTCCATTGCTACCACGATCTCGTCCGCTTCAAGCTCGCGGGCCAGCTCGGTCAAGGACCTGTTCGGCGACAGCATACTGCTTGCAGCAACGATCGCGGGTTCGCCGTCCGCGGCAACAAAGCCGAGTAGCTTGAAGCCGCGCTGATCTACCCGGCGGCGCAACGCTGCAATGCTCGCAGCTCGCTGACCACCACCGAGCACGATCACGCGGCGCCGGAAAACATCCTCACTCACGAGTTTCTCGGCCAACAGCCGCAAGAGCACGGTAATCAATACCGCAAGCACGACCGTGATCAGGAGCAGCGCAACACCGAGACCTGCCCATCCCAGCCACCGTGCGAGGACCCATGCGCCGAATGCACCGGCCACGATGCCGACCGTCACTCGCAACATGATGCCTTTGCGATTGGCGCGCTGGCGGCGACTGAAAAGCCCAAGGCCGGCAAATATCATCAGCGTGACGAGCGCGAACAGCAGTGCGCCCTGCCAGCTGACTGCGGGCGAACTGACGGCCGATTGCAGGAGTGACGCCGCAATGAGGTAGGCACTGACCAGCGCCGCAACTTCGACGACCGCCAGTAGCAGCAGAGGCAGATACCAAACGACGCCGAACAATCTGGTCGACATGCTTACCCAAAATCAAACAAGGCCAATGAACGCGAGCCAAAAGCCCAATGCAGTCTGAGGCTTACGACCAGTACTGAAGTTTAGAGCTAAGTCCGAAAGGCCGCACGAATTGAATCACATTATTGTTAAGTTACCGCTCGATGTGGCGGCACGAGCGTTCAGCCATCGAGATTAGTTCGGTTGAGCCGCCTGTCTGGGTCGAGCGCGTCCCGTACGCGGTGCCACAGTTGCTGCGTTGCAGGATCGAGGCGCGATTGGTACCTATACGCACGCGCGAGCTGCACGTGCGCAGCGCCCAGGCTTGCAAACAATTCGATCAGATCACGTCGCATCTCCAACACGCAACGTCGAGCGTCGAGGCTCGCACCATGATTCTTGAACCGCGCAGCCGTGGCCGCATCGAGATGATCGAGATGTAGCGCGCTGACTTCGTCGGGCCAATAAAAGGACGGCTCGATCAGCACGAAGCCCGGACGTGCCCCCAGCATGTAGGATTCCCAAATGCCATGTGCTTGCATGCGTTCGCGGCGCGCAGCGAAGAACTCGAGCACCTTCGCACTGGCTTCCTCAGCGCGAGACGGCGGCAGCACCGCGTTCGTGGGCACCCAACGCTCGCCCTGCGGCCCGAGAAACCCGCGCACCGAAAATGGTTTCGCGCCTAGCGCGATCGGCAGGAGATTGGGAATCTCGCGACCCTCCAGCAAGCACGCTGCGCGGTATGCGTCTATGGCGGCATCGGCAGCCGCTTCGCTCGCGCCCTCCGCCGTGATGTGCAGCGACCACTTCACGCCCTCCATGAAGTTCCGACCAGCGGCGGCCATCGAAAATGCGTCGCGCAACCCCCCGCTCAACTTGTTACTTGCCAGCGCAACCTTTGCAACAGTCTCGATCGCGCTCTTGAATCCGACACGCGGCGCATTCTGACTCTTCTTGGGATCGAGCCCCATGATCCGACTGGGTAGTCGCAAGCGTGAACAGCCGATCATCGCGCGCGTAATCGCCGGGAAGGTCTCGAACGCGAACGATGCATGTTGCTTGGCAACGGGCACAGGCTCGAGAGCCAGGGTCGCAGCGGTCTTCACGCCGAGCGTACCGCCGTCACCAATGAACAATCCTGTCAGGTCTGGTCCGAAGTTACGAAAAAATGGTGATGGATGATCATGACGCGCAGCGGATCCGGTCCGCACTAACGACCCGTTGGCCAACGCCACTTCGAGAGCCAGTACGCCGGTCATCTCGTCGACGACTCCCTGCGAGAGCGCGCCACCCACGGTAGAGACGCTACCCGAATAAGGCCCACTAATGCTGGTTCGCAGACCGGTATTCGTCAGTGCCGCGGTCACGGACTCCCAACTTGCACCCGCCTCGACCGCAACATACTGATCAACTTCGTTGATCTCGCGCACTCTGTTGAGTCGCCGCAGATCGATCATGACGGTGCCGGGCGCCGTCGGTACGTAGCCGCCCGTGTAGGACATACCACCACCGCGCACCGTCACAGGCGTACCCACTTCGGCAGTGGCGGCCAGCACAGCCGCCACCTGCGCCGCATCCGCCGGCGCGACGACAGCGACGACCGTTTCGGCAGGGTCCCAGAAGAAGATATCGCGCGAGAAATAGGCGCAGGTCCTGGCGTCCGTGTGCACATGTCGTGCGCCGACAATCGCGGCGAAAATTTCGCTTGCTAGCAACTCTCATCTCCTGCTGCTTCGTATACGACCGCCCGCAATGTCGGCAGCGACCGCTCGAAAATCCGGGCGGCACGAGAGCGGCGGCGGCTCGCGCTATCGGCCGACGCGCGCGTCATGCCTGCGTGCCGGTGTGCATCGCCTCAAAATCGGCTACGGCCAGCGCATAGTGGCGTCGACCAGTGATGAGGTAGGCGGTCAGAACGCCCCCGGCGGTGAGCGCCGTGAGCGCCAGTGAGTAGCGAATCCCCGTCGGCTCGGGAAACCAGGTGTCGTTCATCCAGCCAACCAGCGACGGCCCTAACACCAAGCCGATGGCACTCATCGTCGCAAGATAGATGGCGACGACCTGGCCACGAAACTCGCCGCTGGCCAGGAACACCACACTCGAGGCACCGGCAGCCGTACTCATGGCACCCGCCCAGGTTGCCGGGACCAGCAGCAGCGCGGCCCACTCCGCCGACGGCATCAACGGCAATAGCGTCGAGACCACAACCATGGAAGAGAGCGCGATAATGACCGCAATGTATGGTGCATCGGTGCGACCGCGCCGATAAAGTGCGGTCGCAATCCAGCCTCCCGATAGGGCGCCGAGCGGCCCGAAGATCACGAGAATCCAGCCATACACAGCGGCCAGGTCACTGACGGACCAGCCCCAGGTACGTGTGAACATCGTCGGGAGCCAGTTCCAGGCATAGCCGATCAGCGGTGACGTACCCATGCCGATCATGAGTGGGAAATAGGCGCGCCGCCGGGCAAACACGTACCGCAGACAATCGCGCAGCGTCGGCTGACGGCCATTGTTAGTAATGCGATCTCGCCGGACTGGCTCTCTGATCGTGGCGATCACGGCTGCAATGATCAGACCTGGTATGCCGGCCAACACAAAAATCGCTTGCCAGGTCGCCAACTCACCCACCAGGGGCAGTTCCACCGCCGGGCGTGTGTGCATCCAGCCAACTATCAGGCCGCCGACAAGATAGGCGAAACCGAGACCCGTCGAAACGCCCATATTGAAAAACGAAATCGCTCGACTCTGCGCTGCACGCGGAAAGTAGTCAGCTATCAAAGAGTTTGCCGCTGGCGCAAGGCCGGCCTCACCAACTCCAACACCCAGTCGTGCGAGCGTGAGCTGCCCGAAACTGCGCGCCAGCCCACAGAAGACGGTCATTGCACACCAGAACGTCATCGCGGCCGCGATCAAGCGTCGCCGATCGTAACGATCGGCCAACCATCCGAGCGGCAAGCCGAGCCCGACGTACAGAATCGCAAACACCGGGCCCATCAAGAGGCCCATCTGCGTATCACTGACACCGTAGTGCGCCTTGATCGGTTCCACCAGGAGCGAGATGATCCAGCGATCGAGCAGCGAGATCGCATACGCGATCGTTAGTAGCACGACCACGAACCAGGCGTAGCCCCGTGCGGGATAAGCGTCATTCAAATGAGATCCCCCGATGCTCCGCGACCATAGCATGTTCGTTCAGATCCGGGGTCTGCCTTGGCGTGCCGCCGGGTCGGCGACGCGCCAATCGCGCTGCCTCGCGGCCTGGAAGAGCTATACGTCCTTCGCGCCGACCTCACGGTCGAGTCACAGTCTGGACGGATGAGGACTTAGACGGTCTGCGCGGCAGGCCGAGTGCTGCATGATGCTGATTCGTTCGTGTGGGGAACCGCTCGTCGATATGATTCCGTCGCGACGTGTAGCGGTCGACTACGCCGCACCCTAGCGGCCCGCTCTGCCACGCGAGAGGGTCGCCGTGGCCAGACACACTAACAGCTTGCACGCTTGCTGGATGGCGTCCCCAAGGGGATTCGAA
>JAGRJB010000374.1 GCA_020442965.1 Pseudomonadales bacterium | reverse complement strand
TTGCGCATGTGCTCGAACATCTCAACCGATACGACGCGGTCGAACTGCGTGCCGGCCGGGAACTCCAGTACGTTCATGTCGCTGGTGACGGTCGTCAGGTTTCGCAGCCCGCGTTCTGCTGCGCGCGCATCGATGAAGGACTTTTGAGTACGCGAATTGGATACCGCCGTTATGGCTGCAGCGGGGTAGCGCTCTGCCATCCACAGCGCCAGCGAGCCCCAGCCGCAACCAAGCTCCAGGATACGCTCACCATCGCACAGCCGCGCACGTTCGCAGGTAAGTCGCAACATGCGCTCCTCCGCCGCGTCGAGGCCGCTCACGGGATTGTCACCGGGCTGTTCATAGTAACAACTCGAGTACTTGAGGCGTTTGCCCAAAACCGGCAAATAGAATTCTGTCGGGACCTCATAGTGCTGCGCGTTCGCAGCGGCCGTATCGATTGCGATCGGGCTGGCGCGCAACTGCCGGATCAGATCCATCAAATGCGCTTGCTGGCGGGCCGGATCGCCTTGATCTTCTGCGGCCAACCGTGCGGCGAGCAGGGTACGAATGCGTGAGCGGATCAGCGTGTCCGGCACGAGATTGCGCTCCAGGAGCCGCATGGAATTCATCGGACACTCACCCGGCGTTGATGGCGCACAAGCAGGGCACGTAGTGCGACAAACAGAATCGGTGCCACGAGCAGAGCGATCACTGCCCAGGCGAGCGCTGCATGCGCAATGGCGTCCCAAAGCACTCGTATCGCCGGCAGCGCTCCACGACTGATCGTTTCAAGTCCGCGTGCAATCGTGATCGGAAACGCCGGTGCGCCCGTCAGATATTCGCCAAAGCGAACGAACGGAATGATCAGCAGCAGTTGCACGGGCGCCAGGACATAGTTGACCAGTTGAATCGCCGGCATATTCAAACGCAGGACCAATGCAACGATAGCGCACAGCGCGGTCGATACACCGAGTATGGGTATCAGTCCAACGACGACACCCAATGTCAGGGCCTGCGCGAGCTTGTCCGGCGTGATCCCTTGGCGGAGCAGCGCCAAAATCGGTTCCACCAGCCGACGTCGGAACCACTTTTTCAATGCCGTGATCTGCCCATGGGCTTCAGGCAACTCCGTTGCGACGTGCCAGCAATTCCGCCATACCATCACCGGTACGCAGGCGTTTGAGCTGCATCAGGATGTAGCCCGACATAGCCAGATTGCCCAGCAGCACGATCGCCAGAAACCACGCGACGCGTCGTCCCCAGCGCGGCTCCTTCCAAAGTACCCAGACGTAGAACGTCAGGAATGCATAGTAGGCATCGATCAACGTTGCGATCGTCCACCAGTTGTCCGGCCGATTGACCAGACCACCCCAGTCGGTGACCGGCTGCTGCCGGCTGGCCCAAACGGTATACGCCAAGAGCGACAACAGGATGAAGCCAAACAGGATTTGCAGTGGACGCTTGTTCATGAAGAGCAGCCTAAGCTGGCTATTCGGTGCGGTCCAGCGATTGGATTCAACTTACGATCGCACCAGCGAGTCGGCTTGTCGAGGACAGGTTGCAGTCGTAAGCTGCGCCGCGATGGCTACCCAAAAAATTGCACTGCTAAGCGGTGTAACTGGACTCGTGGGGAATCTGCTGCTGGAAGAGTTGCTGGACGCACCCGAATACTCGCGTGTCTACGCGCTCTCGCGACGCCCGTTGCACCGTGAGCACCCGCGTCTGGCCAACCGAGTGGTTCGCTTTGAGAAACTGGCCGCCGAACTCAAAGGACTGACTGCAGATGACGCATTCTGCTGCCTCGGCACGACCATCGCGAAAGCTGGGTCGCAGGCGGAGTTTCGGCGTGTCGACGTGGATCTCGTCCTGGAATTTGCGCGTGTAGCGCATGCTGCCAAGGTGGCGCGGTTCGTGGTTGTCACGTCGGCTGGCGCTGACGATAAATCCAGGAATTTCTATCTGCGGACCAAGGGCGAACTGGAAGCCGCGCTGTCGGCCGTTGGCTTCCAGTCGCTCGACATCATGCAGCCTGGGCCGCTACTGGGATGGCGCCGCGAAATGCGTCCCAAGGACTTGGCGCTCACCGCCCTGATGCCCGTAGCCAATCTGTTCCTGGTCGGCGCGCGTGAAAGTTATCGCGGGATATCAGCCCGGATCGTTGCCCGCGCCATGCTCGGTGCCACACGCACCGGGCGACGTGGTACCTACCGCTACACTCATCAGGGCTTGTGCCAACTGGCCGCACTGCCGCCCAAGGCTGCGGTTCGCTCGAAGTAGCGAGTAGTCAGCGTTGGGCGCTGCGGCGGCGCCGACGCTGCGAGTGGCTATGTTGATGCTCTTTGGCCGGTCGGATCGCGGCGCTCATGCCGACGATCAACGCTGCGATCAGAACGAGTAATGGGTCAGTGATCTCGGCAACGCGTCCCGGTAGATAGCGCTGTGCGAATTCGATGAAGATCGCAATGCCGACCGCCAGCCCGGCGGCGAAACGGGCCGTACCGCCGCCGGTTACGGTCAGCCAGCCGACGCCGAGATACAAGAACGACTTCTCGAAGAACAGCAGATAAGCGCGCTCCACGGCATTGTCGAGAAAGCCGCGAAAAGGCACCCAATGAAATGCTGCCGCGCGGTTCACGAAATCGAATGGCGCGAGGCCATAGAATAGCCAGCAGACGATAACCACTAACAGAACCGGCAGGCAGGTTTGCCGATGCGGAACGCGGCGTAGCGGGACGATCAGCGCAAGCGCGACTGACAAACCGAGCAATTCATCGAACGGTAGTTGCTGTCCTACCACGACAGCTCGCGCGAACAAACCGAAGCCGATCAGCAGCAAGTAGATGAGCCAGAAGTGCTCGCGCTTGACAAGCGCCCGCAATACAGTGGCGAGAATCAGGTAATCGGCGATGAAGTGCGCGATTCCGCCGATCGACCATTGCAGTGTTAGTACGGTGTGCAGTGAGTCACGCAACTGTGCGAAGCGCAGATTCGGCATGAACGGTGCGACGTGAAACGCCAGCCATGCCGCAATCAAGAGATAGGCTGCCGGGTCCAGCGCGCGTCGGCGCAGCTGCGGGGCGCCGAGCACGCGCTGCACCCAAAGGAAGATGAGCGCTCCAATCGCCGTGCTGGTTGCGTTGAGCAAGGTATCGGTCAGGCTCGGCGTACGGGTCGGTGTCGCGTACTGCAGGTATTCAATGCAGACGCTGAGTGCCGACCCTAACGCGATCGACTTGAGCAGCGCGCGGCCACGGCTGGTGTTGTCAAAAAAGGCCGCCATGAGCAGTGCGCCGAGTGGCACGTAGAATAGAAGATTGGCG
>JAGRJB010000373.1 GCA_020442965.1 Pseudomonadales bacterium | reverse complement strand
CAGGAATAGCTGTGCGAGTCGTCCTGAGAGTCCGAGCTGCGTACCGGGCGTCACGGGCGCTCGCCCGTCTCGCTGGCGCGCTGCGCAAGGAGATGCCGCATCGCGACCAGCGGCTCGAGTGCGACGCGCTCACCTGCCTCGAGACCGGCCAGTACCTCGACGCGATCGCCGTCGTGCCGCGCGATTCGCAGCTGACGAAAGTTCGTCCGGCCACCATTGCTGGGATCGAATACGTACACTCCGGTGACTTCGCTGCGCTCGACCACCGCGCTGGCGGGAATGATCAAACGCTCAGCTTCTCCCGTGACCAGACCAACCTTGACGAACATGCCAGGGTATAGGTCGCTTGCGTTCTCGGGCAGGTCGAGTCGGGCACGAAACGTCGCGGATCCCGCCGCAGCCTCGGGATAGATCGTTAGATCAGTGGCTTCGATTCGCCGGCCGTTCAGGTAGACAGCGGCCTTGCGCGTCTCTCGCACACGCTCGACGATACTCTGTGGGATGTCGACCGCCACGCGCAGGAACTGTAAGGAAAGACCGCTAACGAGCGGCGTTCCGGGCGCGACGCTTTCACCGACTTCGACGAATCGCTTTGTTACGACGCCGGCGTACGGTGCACGCACCTCAGTGTAGGCAACGCCCTCGGTCGCGCTGGTCACCGCGGCGCGGGTGGCGGCCAAGCGTGCCGTGGCCGCGTCCCGATTGGCGGCCGCCTCATCGAACGTCGCTTTGGGTACTACTTTGCGTTCGTACATCTCGCTGATGCGCGTATATCGTGTCGCGGCTTCCTTCTGCAGCGCCGTGGCTTCAAGGACAGCGGCGCGCGCCTGTTGCAGATTGGCCCGTTGTTCCGTCGCGCGCAGACGCATGATCACCGCACCGGCTGGCACGAAATCATTCACGTCGTAGTGGATCTCGACGATGCGACCACTAGTCTGGGCGGACACCGTCCCTTGATTCACCGCCTCGATGCGGCCATCGAGCTGGCGCTCGATCGGCGACTTCTCAAGCTCGGCAGCGAACGTCTCGTAGGCTGCTTTGGCAGTTTCGCCCTGAGTGCTAACGGGTTTGTCGTTGCTGCACCCGACGATCGCTACGACGATCAATGCGGCGGCGGCGACCACCAGCCGCTGCCTCAATGCCATGACGCGCACCGGCGTTCAGCGGAACGCGGTGCCAGGCGTCACGCCGAGCTTGCGCAGAATCGTGGCGAGCGGACAGAATCCCGTGAAAGATGCTTGCAACAAATTGAGCCCAACGAAGACCGCCAGCAACAGCCAGTACGGACTTACCAAATAACCGAGCGCCACACTAGCGAGGACCACGGTCCCCGCGAAGGCCATTACCATTCGATCAATGTTCATATCCGACTCTCCCAGATAATCTCAGGTCAGATAGTATATTAGTATTTGCTAAATTAGAAAGATGTCATTTATACTTAGAAGCAATGAGACTAGAGCCGACGAGGGCGGGCGCAGAGACCGCCGATTTGATGCTGCCGCATGCTGAGGCGGCCGCGGCCTTGTTGCGTGCGCTCGCGAATGAGCAGCGATTGATGGTGTTGTGCCATCTCGCAGATGGCGAGACGTCGGTTGGGGCACTCAACAACAAAGTGCCGCTCAGTCAATCTGCATTGTCGCAACACCTGGCGGTGTTGCGCGAGAGCGGTATTGTCTCGACTCGCCGGGAGGCGCAGGTTGTCTACTATTCACTGGCGCCGGGACCGGCAGCGCAGGTTATTGCGACGCTACACGGTATCTACTGTTCTCCGCAGGGTTCGCGGCGGCGCTAACTCGCAGCGAACGTGTCGCATGCCTGTAGTGAGCCGGATTCGAAGCCGCGGGAAAACCACTGCTGACGCTGTTGCGCCGAGCCATGCGTCCAGCTCTCGGGAACCACGTAGCCTTGCACGCGTTTCTGGATCACATCGTCACCGACCGCCGCCGCGGCGCGCATGGCTTCTTCGATATCGCCCGGCTCGAGAATCTGCCGCTTGGCGTTCGCGTGCTGCGCCCAGACGCCGGCGAAGCAGTCCGCTTGCAATTCCATTCGAACTTGCAACTGGTTAGCCTGCTCTTGGCTCGCACGCTGTTGCGTGGCCCGTACTTTGTCCGATATTCCTAACACAGTTTGTACGTGATGACCGACTTCATGCGCCAGGACATAGGCCATGGCAAAGTCACCGCCAGCGTGGAACTCCGTTTCGAGCTGGCGGAAGAACGCAAGATCGATATACACTTTTTGATCGCCCGGACAGTAGAAGGGCCCTGACGCGGCGCTCGCGAAGCCGCAGGCAGATTGTGCGGCCTCACTGAAAAGCACCAGTCGCGGTGGCGGATACTCCTGCCCACCAGCGCGAAAAATTTCGCCCCAGGTGTCCTCGGTTTCACCGAGTACGCGCGCTACAAACTGACCCATCTCGTCTGACGGCGCCGCAGCCGGCACGGATTCTTGCTGCGCGGGCTGTTGGAGCTGTCCGCCGACCTCCGCGAGGCCCATGACGACTCGCGGATCGATGCCGAGAAAGTAGGCGATGACGACCAGCACGATCGTGCCGAGTCCGAATTTCATGCCCAGCCCGCCACCGCGTGGCGGCGGCTGACCACGATTGTCTTCGACGTTCTGGCTCTCTCTACTGTTGCGCCAACGCATGCAACGGTCCCCTGAAGCTGTTCTCGAACCTTGACGCGGCGATGGTAGCAGACAACCCCTGGAGCGGTATCGTCAACGTTGCAGAACACCTGGCGGGAGTGCGCTGGCGTCAGGACGCTCGAATTCTTCGATCGCAGTAGGCTTCGCCATTACCTCGTGGGTGGGCGCCAGTGATGCTGCGGCCCAATCGGCGCGAAGCGTCGCGTCCGCAGCCCTGGTCCGGGCATGACAAGCCCGCAGATCGTGCCGATTGAAAAAGCGGCGAGCAGGTCCCGATCGGTGTGCTCGACGATCTAACGACCGCCGACAGCGGGAACTTCGGCAGCTGGCGCGGCCAGCGAATTGACTGGTAACGTGGTGAGCCAACGCTCGATCGCTCGCGCGACCGCGGCGGGCGCTTCCTCATGGACGTAGTGGCCAGCGTCGGGGAAGTGTACGAGCGATGCGCCGTCAATCGCAGCCGCCAGTTGGGTCGACTCACTGAGCAGTTTATTGTGATCCTGGTCGCCCCATAGAACGAGAGTCGGGACTCTCACTTGCTTCAGCAGCGGAATTTCCTCGCCCTCGGCATACTGCGACATGACGGACGTTTCCCCCGCCAGATAATCCGCGGTGCGACTCCCGATCATCACGTCGTCCATCACTTCGGGCGTAACGATCGAGGGATCTACGTACGAGCGCTTGAGTAATCGCTCGCGGAACGCGCGATCGCCGAACTGTTTGGCGAACAACCGTGGCAGTGGCGGAACAGGCAGCTGCGCGATCTTCGGTACGCCCGTCGTCAGGATGCCTGGGTTCATCAGGATCAAACCGCGCGCATGTTGATCCTGAAGTGTCGCTCGCAAGGCCACAGCGCCACCTAACGAGTGTCCAGCGTATATGGGGCGATCAAAGCCGAGCGCCCTGGCCGCCGCCACCATGACCGCGGCCTGCGGACCGTTGTGATAGTCGAACTTGGCCGGCTTGTCCGATAACCCGTAGCCCGGCATATCGATCGCAATTACGTTGCAACAGTTTGCGAGTTCGGGTGCGAGTGAACGAAAGCTCTGCAGCGAATTGGCAAAGCCGTGAATCAGCAGGATCTGCGGTCGCGTGGGATCCGCGCTGCCGTAGCGGCGGTAGCGCACTGCTATCCCAGGCAATTCGACGAAACGGTCTTCGGGTTGCGCGAGCCTCGCGGCCGGCACGCCCGGCTCGGTCGGCCAGTAGGCGTAGATGAACAGCGCGACATAGAGCGCTATGACGAGACTCGCCGCCCAACCCAATCGCTTGATCCGACGCATGCCTTCGAGCATAACGCTGCACGTGGCCGTCTGCCCATGTCTTGGGGACAATACTCAGGGACAATGCGTACGGTGAGAACCGAACTGCCGATAGAATCCGCGTTGCCGGAATTGCTGGCTGCGCTGGCGAGTTATACGCGAGTCGTACTGCAGGCGCCCCCCGGTGCCGGCAAGAGCACCGTGGTGCCGCTGGTGTTGCTCGATGCGCCGTGGATGCGCGGTAAACGACTGTTGATGCTCGAACCGCGGCGACTCGCAACGCGCGCCGTTGCCAGCCGAATGGCGCAAACACTGGCCGAACCCGTTGGACGGACGGTCGGCTATCGCATGCGGCTCGAAACCAAAGTCAGTGCAGCAACGCGGATCGAAGTCGTTACCGAAGGCGTACTCACCCGTATGTTGCAGAGTGATCCAGCGCTGGAGGGCGTCGGAGCGGTGTTGTTCGATGAGTTTCATGAGCGCAATCTGTCGGCCGATATCGGCTTGGCGCTGACTCTCGATGCGCAGACCAACCTCGCACCAGATCTGCGACTGCTCGTCATGTCGGCAACAGTCGATGGCGCGCGCGTGTCCGACGTGTTGGACCAGGCGCCAATTGTTAGTGC
>JAGRJB010000372.1 GCA_020442965.1 Pseudomonadales bacterium | reverse complement strand
TGATCAAGCGCGCCGCGCTGGCGCGCGCCCTGGCGCTCGATCCGCCGCTGCTGTTTCTCGATGAGCCGACGTCCGGTCTCGACCCGATCAGCGCCGCAGCTTTCGATTCCCTGTTGATGGATCTGCAGCGCCAACTCAAACTCACGGTTGTCATGATCACCCACGACCTCGACACCATCTTCAGAACCTGCAATCGTGTCGGCGTGATAGTCGATCGCAAAATGGTCACCGACACACTGGCAGGTATCACCGAGTACCCGCATCCGTGGATTCAGGCCTATTTCCATGGCGAGCGCGCCGAGCGCTACGGAGCTCAACGTGGAGCGTGAAGGTAATTACGCCGCCGTCGGCGCGTTCGTGCTTCTGGTGATAGCGCTGGCGAGCTTTTTTGTCTACTGGTATGCGGGTGGCCGTGACCGCCGCGACAACGTTCGCTACGAGATCTACTTTGGCGGCAGCGTGAGCGGTCTCAACCGCGGCAGCGCGGTACGCTATCTTGGTGTCGATGTGGGCCGCGTGGCTGACTTGCGGATCGATCATCGGGCGCCGGATCGTGTGCAGGTGATCGCTGACATTGACGAGTCGGCACCGATTTCCGACACGACCGTCGCGGAGCTCTCGCTACAGGGCGTCACCGGGCTGCTATACATCGATTTGTTGGCGGACCGCGGCAACAAGACCCTGATGGAGCCGGTACCGAGCGACGTGTATCCGGTGATTCGATCGGTGCGGTCCAACCTCGATTTGTTCCTCGCCAGCCTGCCCGAATTGGTCGGCCGTGCGTCCAGTACCATCGACCGGCTCAACGCCATCATGTCGGACAAGAACATCGCGTCGATCACGACGACGCTCACTGGTCTCGAAACTACGGCCAGTGCGCTACCTGAAACGACCCACCAGCTGGGTGCCCTGATGACCGATCTGCGCGCCACCAGCGCGGAGATTCGTGCAGCCGCGATCAGCGTTCGTACTCTGGGCGAGGATGCAGGACCGGACCTTGCGGCCGCTGCCGAACGGGTGCGTGTGGTGGCGGACAACCTCGCTAACACGACGACCAAACTCGATGCGATGATCGCCGAGAACCGCACCGATATTCGATCGCTGCTGCGCGACGGGCTGCCAGAGTTCGAGCGCTTGCTCAGCGACAGCCGCAAAGCCGCGAACGAGTTTCGCGAGCTGTCGCAGAGCCTGAAGAATGAACCCTCACAGATTCTGTTCCAGCCGCGGTCACGCGGGGTGGAGATTCCCCGATGAGCTTGCCACTGTCGAATCGAGCCTTTTTTGTCCGGGCCTTGCTGTTGAGTGTCGTTACGCTGAGTGGTTGCGCTTCGGTGCTGACGAGTAACGAGCAGCCGGTACAGACCTATGTGTTGCGTGCACCGCTGCCGGTAACGGACGTCGCTCGGCAAAGCGACGCTACGGCCGCAAGCACCGGGCCGCGGGCGGTGCTTCAGGTCCGTCGGCCCGAGGCTAGCACCGGTCTTGATACCGACCGCATCGCGGTCGTGCGCGCCGACCGGCGCTTCGACACCTATGCGGCGAGCCGTTGGACCGATCCCGCCCCCGACATGCTTGAGTCGTTAGTGGTCGAAAGCCTGGGCAGCGCCGGGCAATTCCGCGCCGTCTTTGGCGACGCGGGCAGTTTCGCACCGGATTACACCTTGAATCTCGTCTTGCGGCGCTTCGAGTCCCAGTATGGCGCGGACGGTGGTGCGCCGACAGTTGTCGTGACGCTCGATGCGGCTCTGGGGCGCCGTAACGATCGTGCGTTGCTGAACGTGTTCACCGTGCAAGCAACGCAACGTGCAACCGCAGATCGCATGACGGCGGTGGTTGCGGCATTTGAGTCAGCTACCCAGGATGTCCTCGCGCAGCTGAGCACCCGTCTTGGCGCCGCACTTCAGAACGTCGACACGCCCGATCCTTCCATCAGTCGATAGAGCCAGTAGCTCGACTGCGCAGGATCGGCCCAGGTCGGGTAATCCGCGGTGTACTCCGAGTCAGGGGCATCCCGATTCGACCAAAGTCGATCGAAATAGCCGGTGACGTGTTCGGCCAATGGCGCTCTCGTTGGCACTTCTATGGCGACGTTCGCTTCAAGATTGAAGTTGTTGAGATTGCGCCGCGTGAAATTGGCCGATCCCAAGGTGAACCACAGCGATGCCGCGTGCTTGATGACTAACAATTTGACATGAAACTGCTCGCCGTGCGTGCGATACCAGCGGATCTTGATCGCCCCGTCGCTCGCGGCAACCAGCTCGCTGGCAACCGGCCGATTGGGAATGCCCGACTTGGTGCGGCCGAACGCATCCTTGTTGGGGTCGAGAATGACACGTATCTCGACCCCCCGCGCCGCGGCCTGCAGTAGCGCCTCGATGATTGCGCGATCGGCCAGATAGAACATCGCGACGTCGATCGAATCGTGCGCCTCGGTCGCCGCTAGCCGCTGCAGCACGGCTGCTTTGATCGCCCCTTCAGTCAGTGCCTGCGCGGTCGCGTAAATCGGGGCCGCAGGCGTGATGCTGGGCAAGGCACCGAGCGGTTCGGGTGGTTGGCGGTCGTCGGCCGCCTCGTAGGGGCGCAAATTGCCGCGCCAGCCGGAGAACCGGGCGATTTCGATCTCGCTCTGGAGCAATGGTCGTAGCGCATCGCCGCTCAGTTGTATTGCGACATTGGAGTGTGCGCTGCTCGCATCATGCGGGTTGGCTGAGGTGACGATCCCGACCAACTTGCCTGCGCCGTCGTCACCGATCACGAGCTTTCGGTGGTTAGCCTTGAAATTCAGGAGCCGCGCCCAAGCGCGGAACGTGACGCGCGACGGGCCGCCTTCGAGCGGATTGGGCAGCCAACCAGGGCCACTGCCGTCACCTGCCCACCAATCTATTACGGTGCGCCAGAATCCCGAGTAGAGGGGGTTGGAGTCTCGCAACCGATCGAGGTCCGTCAGGATCACGTCGATACCGGCAGCGCGCAGCGCGCGCAGATCGGCGGATGGATCGCCACCGTAGACATCGTTGATCGGATCCGTCACTAACAACACGCGCAGAGCGGGGACGGCCTCCTTGCGTGCGATGAGCGCATCGCGCAACTGGCTCGAGAGAGGCCGATAGACTTGCCCGGGCGCCAGCGCACCGCTTTGATGGTTGAACAGAAAGAAATCGAGTACCAGAAAGTCGTTCGCGTTACCGATGATCTTTAACACGTGATCGAAGATCTGCTGCTCAACGAGCGGTCGGCCGTAAGCATCGGCGTGTGTCAGGTCCGTCAGAAATCGAATGTCATCAGCGGGCAGCGTCGTGACCTGACCGGTTACGTCGACGCCGCGCGGCAGAGCGTTCAAACTATGCCGCGCACCGTTGATCGCGCAAATGCCGATGAAGAGCAGCAGCGCGACGGAAAACGAGATACGCCAGCGGCCGCGGCTGCGAGGCGGCGTCAGGGAAGCTTGCTCGTGATCAGAATCGTTCGCTTGGGCCTCGTGCCGCATTCCTTGCATTCTATAGTTGGGCAAGCACCCGCGCGGTCTCGGTGTACGATCCACTCACGTATAGAATTTGTACAGGATATTGCGGAAAGTACCTAATCATAACCTTGACGCGAAGTGTGTACAATCGCTGTGTCAACCGTCCAATCGGACGAGCGACCCCCCGTTCGGGCGGAGCTTAAAGCTCCGCCCTTTTTTATGGGCGGCGCCATTTGCGAGCGCACTCCGGCTAACTAACCCCGTTCGGTGCCGCGGTCCGTTCAGTGGGACAGCGGCGCATCTTGCGACCGAACGGGAGATGACATATGCAAGAGCTAATTCGGTGCACGAAACTACGGTCAATCGCCGGGCACGTTGCGAGTGGCTGTGTGATGCTCGCCGCGCTGTGCATGCTGACCAGCACCGCACACGCCAGTGTCCTGGTCGATATCGTCGCCGCAAACGGCACGCCACTGCGACAATTTGCCGTGGGCGATCACGATTCGGCGAGTCGCAGCTATCTGGAAGCTGAGCGGGGTCAGCGCTATAGAATCCGACTTCGCAATACGACTGCTGAGCGTATTGGTGTGGTCGTGGCGGTTGACGGGCGAAATATCATCTCAGGCGCACGTTCCGAGCTCACCGCAAACGAGCCGATGTACGTGCTGGGCCCCTGGGAGAGCGCTGACTACTCTGGTTGGCGCACAGATCTCGAGTCAGTAAATGAGTTCTATTTCACGGACTGGGCGGACTCCTACTCAGAAGCATTCGGTGATCGCTCGGCGCGCGGCGTGATCGCGGTGGCGGCGTATCGGGAACAGCGTGTCGTATTGCAGGAGTTGCGCGACCGCAGATCACGAGCGGCCGACGAAGTGGGCCAGTCGGTCGAACGCTCTGCTCGTGCCGCACCTTCGGCGTCGGCCGACGCGGCGACCGGCGCCGCCGAATCTGAGCCGGGTACCGGCTATGGCGATCGGCGTGTCGAGGGTGCCGTCCGCGTCAAGTTTCGCGCTGCACCGCACGAGGCTGCTCGCGTGCTGATCAAATACGAATGGCGCGAGACGCTCTGTCGTCGCGGCATCCTCGATTGCGAGCCCGCTAACAGGCTGTGGAAAGACTCACAGCTGGGGTTCGCTCCCGCCCCGCCGCGGCGCTGAACCAGATGCGCCGGGCGAGACTAGGAAATCTTCTGCGACATGCCAGCGATGCGCAGCTCGTTAGTGAGATGCCCGAATGCCGGGCCGCTCAAACGTTGGCGCTCGAGGAGGAGTCGCAGCTCCTCGAGTGTACAGGGCTCGCCGAACAGGCGGCCTTGTCCAAACGGACAGTGGTGGGCGCGCAAGAAGGAGAGATGCGTGGTCGACTCGATTCCCTCTGCCACCACGTCCATGCCGAGGCTGCGACCCATGTCGATGATCGTGCGCACGATCGTGGCGTCGCTTTCGTCGTCGCCCACATCGCGCACAAACGATTGGTCGACCTTGAGCGTACCGATCGGGAACTGCTGCAATGCGGAGAGCGACGAGTAACCAGTTCCAAAATCGTCGATCGAGAGATGCAGACCCATCGCGTACAGCTCATCGAGCAGCCGCACGGTCCGCTTGGCATCGGCCATCAATGTGGTTTCGGTAATCTCGAGTTCGAAATT
>JAGRJB010000012.1 GCA_020442965.1 Pseudomonadales bacterium | reverse complement strand
AACGTCTTCGCCGGCCAGTAGAACGCGCTCCGCGCCGTCAGCATCGGTCAAAAACTCGACCTTCATGCCCGCCGCCAGCGCGGCGTGACTCTTCACGTCGTCCGGATCCAGACCCCGCATGGCGCCGCTGAGCGCAACCAGTCGGTACAATGCCCCACTATCGAGCAAATTCCAGCCCAGAGCGCGCGCAACCGCACGCGCAATCGTCCCTTTGCCAGAACTCGTCGGACCATCGATCGTGATGATCGGCCAGTCGGTCGCCGTCACCGGCTATCTCCCGACTGGGCATCGGGCGGTCTGACCTCGAGGCGCAGACCGACGGCTTGCGCCATCCGTTCGAACCCGGGGAACGACGTGGCGACATTCGCGGTGTCGAGGATCTCGATCGGCTCGTCGGCCGCAAGACTTGCGATCGCGAACGCCATCGCGATGCGATGATCGCCGTGACTGTCGACACGCCCACCGCGTAGGCGGCGACCACCCACGATCCGGATACCGTCCGGAAGCAGTTCGTGCTCGACACCCACGGTGTTGAGGCCCACGCTCATGACCGCGAGTCTATCGCTTTCCTTGACCCGCAATTCCTCGGCGCCGCGCAGAGTGGTCGTGCCTTCGGCGCAGGCAGCTGCAATGAAGAACACCGGAAACTCATCGATCGCGAGCGGCACAACGTCCCGCGGCACGTCAATCCCGCGCAGGCGACTCGCCCGGACGGTGATGTCCGCTGCAGGCTCGGAGGTAGGACCGGGGTGTTCTGTTACCACCAGATCGGCGCCCATCGCCCGCAGCAAGGTGAGGATGCCTGTGCGCGTGGGATTGATGCCCACGTTCCGCAGGCACAGTCCCTGCGGCGCCGCCAGCGCACCGGCCACGAGAAAAAATGCGGCGGATGAAATATCGCCCGGAATCACGAGCTGGGCAGCGCGTAGCGTCTGCCGCCCAACGAGCTCGATCAGCGTGCCCCGTTGCTCAACCGCGACGCCGAAAGCGCGCAACATATGTTCCGTGTGATCGCGCGACGGCGCCGGTTCCCTGACCCGCGTAGTACCAGCGGCATACAGGCCCGCTAACAACACGGCTGACTTCACCTGGGCGCTGGCGAGCGGCATCGCGAAATCGATACTCTTGAGTTCATGGCCGCCGCGTATGACGACTGGCGGTCGGCCCGCGGTGGTCGCGATCTGCGCGCCCATCGATCGCAGTGGCGCGGCGACGCGTTCCATCGGCCGCCGCATCAATGAGCGATCGCCCACCAGGGTGCTATCGAAGGCCTGCGCCGACAGCAGACCCATGAAAAGACGCATCGCGGTGCCTGCGTTGCCCATGTCGAGCGCTTCGACGGGCGGCGTGAACCCGCTGCGGCCAACCCCATGCACGACGATCTCGGTCGGCGATGGTCGATCAATGCTCACCCCCAGTGCCGACATGGCGCGCAAAGTCGCCAGACAATCCTCGCTCGCCAGAAAGCCGCTTGCGCGACTCACACCCTCGGCGATCCCGCCTAACAACAAGGCTCGATGCGAAATCGATTTGTCGCCCGGCACCACGACGTCGCCACCAACCTCGGCGCTTGGCTCGACGCGGTAGTTCACTCGGCTCATAGGGAGCCGGCAGCGAGTACGGTCGTCAGTGCCGCCAGCAAACGCTCGTTCTCGTCGATCGTACCGAGTGTGATGCGCAAATGCTCCGGCAGGCCATAGTTACCGACCGGCCGCACGATGATCCCCGCCCGCAGCAGCCGCTGATAGCAAGCCGCCGCCGCAGGGCCGATTCGCACTAACAGGAAGTTCCCCGCTGAAGGCGCTACTTCGAGGCCACGCTGCCTGAGCACAGTGGCAACCCGCACGCGCTCGGAGATCGCGACTGCGACAGTATGCGCCACGTGCTCTGGGTCATCGAGGGCGGCGGCGGCGGCGGCCAACGCCACACTCGACACGTTGAAAGGCTGGCGGATTCTGTTCAGCATGTCGGCCACCTCGGGGTGACTGACAGCGTAACCAATTCGTAGTCCCGCAAGCCCGTAGGCTTTGGCAAACGTGCGCACGATCACCAGATTGGGGCATTCATCCAGCCAGTCGATGCCATTTTGCAACGGAATGGACCGCGCATATTCAAAGTACGCCTCATCCAGCACGACCAGCGCACTGCGCGGCATCGAGCGGATGAACCGCAATAGATCTTGTGGCTCGACATAGGTACCAGTCGGATTGTTAGGGTTGGCGATGAATACCAGCCGGGTTCGTTCGGTGATCGCCGCGCGCATCGCGGTGAGATCGTGGCCATAAGCCATGGCTGCGCCGGCCGGCAGCGCCGCCACTGATCGACAGGTCGCGCCGGTGGCGTGCACGGCGATTGGATAGACCGCGAATGCGTATTGTGAGTAAACCGCCTCGAGATCGGGCGTCAGAAACGCCTCGGCAACCAACACCAGAATGTCGTTTGAACCATTGCCGAGCGTGAGTTGCTCAGCCGAGACACCGTGCAGGCGTGCCAGCTTCGTTTTCAGCTCATGCCCACCGCCATCCGGATACTGGCCGATGGTGGCGAGTGCGGTTCGGGCCGCGGCGATCGCCTTCGGGCTGGGGCCAAAAGGACTCTCGTTCGACGCAAGTTTGACGACATTGCGGATGCCGAGTTCGCGCTCCAATTCATCGATCGGCTTGCCGGGCAAATAGGGCGCGAGCGACTGCACGGCCGGCGTTGCCAGCCGCCGCAATCCGACCTCCGTCGGACTCCCCTTGGACGGCGACATCAGAGCACCGCGCGCGGGTACGAACCCAACACCCGAAACAGCGACGCTCGCTTCTTGAGTTCCGCCAATGCGCGCGCGATAACGGGATCCTCGGCATGTCCTTCGATGTCGAAGAAAAACACGTAATCCCACTTCTGCCGTTTCGACGGTCGTGACTCGATTCGCGTCATATTGACCGAGTGTTCGGCGAACGGCTCGAGTAATCGGAATAATGCGCCGTGTGTATCGGTGTGCCGCCCGGAGCACAACAGCGTCGTACGATCCTGCCCACTCGCTCGGAACAGCTGTCGACCTAGAACAAAGAACCGGGTCGTGTTGTCAGGCTGGTCCTCGATCTCGCGCGCGAGCAGCTTCAGACCATAGACTTCAGCAGCCGTGTCGCCCGCAATGGCGGCGGTGCCGTCTTCGTCACGGGCCCGACGCGCGCCCTCCGCGTTGCTCGCGACGGGAACACACTCCACGTTCGGCAGGTGCTCCTCCAGCCAGTTGCGACACTGTGCAAGAGATTGGCTGTGGCTACAGATGCGTTTGATGGTCTTGAGAGACGCCATGCGACCCATCAGGAACTGATGTATTCGCAGTTCGATTTCACCGCAGATTTTCAGGGGCGACGTCAAAAACCGGTCGAGCGTGTGATTGACCGTGCCCTCAGTCGAGTTTTCGATTGGTACGACCCCAAAGTCAGCATGCCCCGCCTCGACCTCCTGAAACACCTCATCGATCGATAGCAATGGCAAGGCGCGGACCGAATGCCCGAAGTGTTTGAGTACCGCAGTCTGCGTGAACGTTCCTTCTGGCCCGAGAAAGGCAACCTTCAACGGCTCCTCCTGAGCGAGACAGGCGGACATGATCTCGCGAAACAGGCGCAGAATCTCCTCGTCGCGCAGCGGCCCCTGGTTGCGCTCCTTGGCCATGCGCAACACCTGCGCTTCGCGCTCCGGCCGATAGAATTCGATTGCGCTACCAACCAACCCCTGCTTGGATTCCGCGACACGACGCGCGAGGCCGGCGCGGGCATTCAAGAGTTCGTGAATGCGACGATCGACGCTGTCGATTTCGTCGCGCAAGGTCGCGAGCGACTGCGAGCCCGCTGCTCGCGGTTCCTTGTTAGCGTTAGCGGCTGCCGTGGCTGTGCCGCGCGCGCGCGCAGCCCGCTTGACTTTGGCGCGAGAGCTTTTCTTTGTCATAGCCCAACATTCCCCAAGCCGGCGCCGTGCTCAGACGAGCCGCGCTTTCAGCACGCCGTCAATCGCGAGAATCTGTGTCAGCGCTGCTGCATCGACCGAGCCGTCGATATCGATCAAGGTATAAGCGTAGTCG
>JAGRJB010000371.1 GCA_020442965.1 Pseudomonadales bacterium | reverse complement strand
TTTACTGACATCACAACGTTGCCACGGCCGTCAGCTACGTTGGTACCCAACGTGAAGGCGGCACTCTTGGTCTTGCCATCGCTCTCGGTGGTCTGCGAGAAGTTGGAATCGAGCGCGACGCCCTCGAAATCTTTCTTCATGATGAAGTTGATGGCACCGGACATGGCGTCCGAACCATAAACCGCCGATGCGCCACCCGTCACAATGTCGATGCGCTCGATCAGCGCGGTCGGAATGACCGACAGGTCGACGATGCCGTTGAAGTTGTACGGTGTGACGCGCTTGCCGTCGATCAGGATCAGGTTACGTTGCGTGCCTAAACCACGCAGGTCGACGGTGATGGCACCGGCCGTGCCATTGTTAGCCGCGCCGTTGTCAGCAATCAACGTGCTCGGTAGCGTGTTAAGTATCTGACCGACTTCCGGTGTCTGGAACTGCTGGATCTGATCCGCAGTGACCGACAGGATCGGGCTTGACGATTCGACGCCGGGCGCGCGAATACGCGTACCTGTAACGACGATTTCCGTGACGTTGCCAGCAGCAGCATCCTGCTCCTGGGCGAACGCCGTGGTAGCTGTCATACCGACCGGCAACGCACCGAGTACCAGTGCGAGACGAACGGCCTGACGCACCGACGTGTGTTTAGGCATTTGACAATCCCTCAAATAGTTTTCGTAAGACGATGACTTTGAGCCAACCGGCAACGCCAGCGGGTGATCTAGGTCCCTGAGGCGGCGAACAGTATCACAAGCTGTCACCCGAAAACCACAAGAACGAGTATCGATTTTTCAGCACTATTCGGCGCAACTCTGCACTGAGCCGGGCCTAGGCACGCCCAAATTGGCAAAAAAGCCACAGTACTTGTGGCTAAAGGCCCACAATATGACCGCAGTTCAGCAATCGCGGCACCCAAGAGCGCGTCGGCCGCGGCGGCGGAAATGCGAAAAGTTGCGGTTTGGCCCGCGATCGGTACATATAGAGGCATGAATTTTTGCAAGCTCTCCACTCGGGCACTGATCTGTTACCTGGTTGGCGGTGTCGCCATAGCGGCACTTGCACAGGCGCCTGCCGCGGATTCGGCCGTTGAAACCGCGGCAGCATCTGCTGCGCGTTGTCGCACACTCGCTGACGGCGTTGCGCGGCTAAGTTGCTACGACCGCGCTTTTGGTGTCCTCGTGCCCGCAGGCGCGCCGGCAGTAACAGCCGGCCCGGCGGAACCTCGCCTCCGCGCTAACACCCCGGCGGACTTCGGACTCACCGCCGAACAACGCGAACAGCGATCACGCGCGCCGGACGCCGCTGCGCCGAAGGAGCTGGCCGAAATTACCGCCAGGGTAAGCAACATCAAGCAGCAGCGCGCCGGCCGGTTCACCGTGACGTTCGACAATGGCCAGATCTGGCAGCAGCGCGAGACGGATGCGTCAATCGAACTTCGTATCGGCGACCGCGTAACGATCAAGAAGGCTGCGGTCGGATCTTACTTGTTAGTGACCGACGGGCGTCGCAGCACCAAAGTCGAGCGCATCAAGTAGTCAGGCGCTGGCCGGCAACGCGGCCGACACGCCGCGATCCAGTTCGGCCACCAGCCCCGGCTCCAGATTGAGTCTCGCAGCCAGCATGTCCAGATAAGCCCGCTCGGCGCGATTCGCCGGATGCACGGCCATCATTGAGCCTGCATAGATCTCCGCGGCCAACTCGGGTTCATTCACCCCGCCAACGACCGAGTCGAGATCAAGTGCCTCGGTGAACAGCTTGCTCACTGCATTGCGGTCCGCCGCCGCGACACCCGCCTGCTCGACTCGCTGTGCAATGCGGTCGCGCTCGCTGTCGTCGATCACGCCATCAGCCTTCGCGGCGACTACCATTGCGTGCACGACGCGCAGCGCGGCTGCGCTGTTAGTGACATGGTTCAGATCGAAGGCACCGGGAATGCTGGCTGGCAACTGTTTCGGGATGGGCGCGGCAGGCTGCGCCACCGGCTGGCCCTGCTGCTGCGACTGATGCCGCTGCCAGGCCTGGTAGGCCACATAACCGACGGCCGCGAGCCCACCGATCTTGAGCAAGCCGCGGCCGCGCGACTTGCCACCTGTCAGCACGCTACCGAGCAGGCTGCCTGCAAGGCCGCCCAACACACCGGCTGCCGCCGGGTTGCGCTGAATGCTGTCGATGATCTTTTGCGTATCCACGTGCTGCTCCTCGAGCGATTGAACATACATTCGCCTATAGTCGCACCGTCGTGAAAAACCGCCAACAATCCGATACGACCGATAGCGACCTGGCGCGTTACCGGGTCATTGCCGAGTTGGCATCCGCGGAAATGCATGAATACCGCATCACAGCCACGGGTGAGTTCATTCTCGAGTGGGTAGTCGGAGCCGAAATAATCTTCGGTGTCTCCGACGCGGAGTTGCAGCAGCGCGGATCGAACAGCTTTCTGCTGCCGGAAGAACGCTCCAAGTCTGAGATCCGTGAGCAAGCCTACCACCGGGGCGAACGCGTGGAATTCATCGCGCGAATTGTTCGTCCCGACGGTGAGGCGCGCTGGATCAAGGTGGTAAACCAGCCCTTTCTCGAACCCGATACGGATCGCCTCTGTCGGCTGATCGGCTTTTCGACCGACGTCACCGATCAGCAACGTGCAGCGAGGGCGCTGCCTGCCAGCGAGTTTCGCCACCGTACCGTGATCGAACTCACGCCGGGATTCGTGTGCGAAGGGCAACTCAATTCCGACGGCGCCGTGGAATTCACTTGGGCGAGTCCGAGCGCCAAAGACTTTTTCGGTTGCGATGTCGAAGAATTCAATCGCCTGGGTTGGCGTCATTTCGTGCCGGCCGAGTATGCCCATCTCGTGCTCGAGAGAATCCGGCGCACGCGCGCCGGACAGGACACCATCGACGAGCTGCCCGTTCGCACCAGTCGCGGCGAACTGCGCTGGGTTGAAATGAAGTCCCGACCGCTCACCGGCGGCGACGGCGCCCTACGGCGCTTCGTGGCCCTGACGCAGGATATTACCGAGCGTCGCACCAACGAGGAACTGCTGCGCAGCCAGGCCTTCGCCTTCGCCAACATGAGCGAGGGCGTCATACTAACAAGCTTTCGCGGCTCGATTCGCCTGACGAACCCCGCCTGTGACGCGTTCTTCGGCGTCAAATCCGGGGAATTGATCGATCAGTGCCTGAGCGAGTTGCCGACCGATCCGCCGCTGGTGCTGACACCGGATGAGATCAAGTCCGCGGTCGAGCGATTCGACCGCCCGATCCATCGGGCGCTGCGGGTGCAGCAGCGCAACGGCACGACGCTGAGCCTCGATGTGACGCTCACGCCCCAGACACTGCGCGGCGAACGCTTCTGGCTGACGGTCATGCAGGATGTAACCGAGCGCCAGGCGCTCGAGCGCGAGGTGCT
>JAGRJB010000370.1 GCA_020442965.1 Pseudomonadales bacterium | reverse complement strand
CAAAAGGTGAGGCAGTCATGAGTATTTATCGAAGCAGTATCATCGGTGCGGCGGTCGCAGCGATCGTGCTCGCGAGCCCCGGCTTGCAGGCCAAAGATCGCGCGTCCAAATCTGAGTCGGTAGGTGTCGCTACGGGGTTCACTGTGGGCGCGGCAACCGCTGGTCCTTTCGGGGCGATCATCGGCGCGGCGGCGGGCGCGTGGCTGGGCGATCGGCACAACAAGCAACGCCGATCAATCACCGAGCTACAGGACACGGTAACTAACAGCGAGTCTCGTCAGTCGCAGTTGGTCGGCGAAGTCGAGAACCTGTCGACGACGCTCGCGAGCCTGGAAGACGGTGCCAGTAGAGTCAGCGGGGTAGTGCAGTTTCGCACGGGCGAGACCGGTGTGCGCGATTCGGATCGGGAGCGGCTGGAGCAGTTTGGCAAATGGTTGACACAGTACGCGGGGATGATGGTGCGCATTACGGGCTATGCTGACCCGCGCGGTCCGGCGGAGCTGAACCAGTGCTTGTCGCAGGAGCGCGCGGAAGCCGTCGCGCGAATCCTGCAGGCGAGCGGGGTCAGCCCGGAGCGTCTACTGGTTGTAGCGATGGGCGCGTCACCGGTGGATGAGACCCGCAGTTCCCTGGATGACTACGCCTTCGAGCGGCGCGTTCAGATCGAGATCGAGCCCGTCGCTGCAACGGTTGCGTGGGCCGAGTAGAGCCAAGCGGTGGTGGGGCGCGATGCGGTAATCTAGTTCGATGGCAACCGAACTCATCGATCTCGCATCGCCCCTGGCCGCCGAGTCGTCTGTCCCAGAGGCCGATCGCGTTCTTGCGGGTGCGCCGCAACAGGCGATCGCTAACTATTACAGCGACCCGTCGCAGCAGTTCTTCGCCGGCCGTTGGAGCAGCACGAAGGGCAAGTGGCGCATTCGTTACACCGAGTCCGAATTTTGCGCGATCCTGACGGGTCGAGTGGCGCTGGTTAGCGCCAGTGGCGTACGCCGCGAGTTCGGTCCAGGCGCTGCGTTTGTTGTCCCAGCGGGTTTCGCGGGGACCTGGGAGGTGCTGGAAGACTGCACCAAGTTGTACGCGATTTTCGAGCCGCGCACCTGAAGGGTTCAGCGGTGGCACCGTAGCGCTGACGCTCGTTGCTTGGCGCGCGTCGCGGACACGAGCGGGCGCGAGGCAGGGTGCCGATTCGCATGGCAATGACGAATCTGGTGGTAGAATGGCACTTGCTTCGCTATTGCTTGTGAATGGACGTTTTGTCTGAATGGGAGTTTCCATGCAATCCAGTAAGTTTGTTGCCTCGTTTGCGTCGCTCTGTGCTGTGGCGTTCATCGTGGTTTCAGGTGATGCGCTCGCGCAATTCAGTGCGACGGTTACCGCCACTAACGACTACGATTTCCGCGGTGTGTCTTTGTCGGCCAAGAACCCTGCGTTGCAGGCGAGTCTCGACTATGAGTTGCCGAAGGGCTTCGCGGTAGGTATCTGGGGATCGAATATCGATTCTGACTACTACGATTCCGAGATCGGCGAGAAAGTGAACGTCGACGACGATGTTGAGATCGACTACTACGTGACCTATAGCGCTGAAATCAATGAAGACGCATCGTTCAACGCGGGCTTCACGTTCTATGACTATCCGTTCGGTAACGATACCCCGAGCTATCCAGAGTATTACGTCGGCGTCACGCTCAAGTCGCTCGATATCAAACAGTGGTATTCACACAGATTCCTTGGGTTGAACGAAACCGCGCAGTACACGGAATTCAACTACAGCCAGGACCTTCCTAACAACTGGTCGGTGTCCTTGCACGGCGGCTATTCCTGGGGCGACTACTGGAAGAACGCCGGCGGCGAGCTGATGGACTACTCGGTGGGCGTGGGTTATGCGCTGAAGAATTTCAACCTCGGACTCAAGCTCACTGGTACGGATGCGAGCGGTGCCCAGAAGGTGACCGACGACGCGTTCAACAATGAGGCGCGCCTGGTCTTCACGGTGTCGACTACACTTCCCTGGACTAACGAATAGAGGTCGAACCGGTTTCCGGACGATCACCATGACGAAGTCAGTGGCCGACAGAACCTGGCACGAGCGAGCGCGGGAACTGAGCTTCGCGACCCAAGCCTTCATCAATGGGCGATTTGTCGACGCGCGGTCGGGCGCCAGGTTCGACAGCATCAATCCGGCTACTGGCCGCGTGCTGTGCCAGGTATCGGCAGGCGACGCGGCCGATATCGATGCGGCCGTCGTGGCTGCACGGTCCGTGTTCAACGAAGGGTCCTGGGCGAACATGGCGCCGAAGAACCGCAAGCGGATCTTGCAACGCTTCGCCGAGTCGATCTTCAAGCACCGCGAAGAACTCGCGCTGCTCGAGACGCTCGATATGGGCAAGCCGATTTCCGATAGCTTGAAGGTCGACGTTCCGGCCGCCGCGAACTGCATTCAGTGGTACGCCGAATCGATCGACAAGATTTACGGTGAAGTAGCACCGACCGGGCCGAGCGCCCTCGCAACGATCACACGCGAGCCCATGGGCGTTGTTGGGGCGATCGTGCCGTGGAATTTTCCGCTGGTGATGGCGGCCTGGAAGATTGGCCCGGTGCTGGCGGCTGGCAACTCCCTCGTGCTGAAGCCCTCGGAAAAGTCACCACTGACAGCCATTCGTGTGGCGCAGCTCGCGGTGGAGTCGGGGATTCCCGAGGGTGTATTCAACGTCGTGCCTGGTCTTGGTCAGACGGCCGGGCAGGCGCTGTCGTCGCATATGGACGTGGACGCTATCGCATTCACGGGCTCGACCGCGACCGGCAAACGGGTCATGCAGGCAGCGGCGCAATCGAATATGAAACGCGTCTCGCTCGAATGCGGCGGCAAGTCGCCTAACATCGTGATGGACGACTATCCGGATCTCGATCGCGCTGCGGCTGCAGCCGCTTATGGCATTTTCTTCAACCAGGGCGAGATGTGTTCGGCGGGTTCGCGCCTCATCGTGCATGAGCGCATCAAGGATGTGCTGCTCGAGAAGATCGCGGCCATCGGTGCCAAGATGCAACCCGGTGATCCACTCGATCCCACTACCAGACTGGGCGCGATCGTCGATGAAGCGCAGATGCAGCGAGTGCTGGAGTACATCGGCGCGGGCAAGTCCGAGGGCGCACGTATCTACGCCGGCGGCGAGCGCAAGCTCATCCATTCGGGCGGGTACTTCATCGAGCCGACGGTTTTCGATGCGGTCCGGCCAGCCATGCGGATCGCCAACGAGGAAATTTTCGGGCCAGTGCTGGCGACGATTACGTTCAGGGATGCGGCCGACGCGGTTGCAATCGCTAATAACGTCGTCTACGGTCTGGCGGCTGCGGTCTGGACGCGCGATATCAACAATGCGCATCGTACAGCGCGCGCGCTTCGTGCCGGTACTGTGTATGTGAACTGTTACGATGCCGACGATATCACCGTGCCTTTTGGCGGGTTCAAGCAGTCGGGCATCG
>JAGRJB010000369.1 GCA_020442965.1 Pseudomonadales bacterium | reverse complement strand
CCGCCGCCGACATCCAGAAAGTTTGCCGGCGAGCCGCCGTGCAACTTGATCAGGTCCATCGTCGCCATCGCAAGACCAGCACCATTGACCATGCACGCAATATCGCCGTCGAGCGACACGTAATTGAGATCATGCGCGCTCGCGTCGCGTTCCATCGGATCTTCCTGACTGGTGTCGCGCATCGCGGCGAGCGCTTTCTGACGGAAGATCGCGTTCGGATCGACGTTGAACTTGGCATCGAGCGCCAGCAATTTGCCACTCTGGGTGACGATCAGCGGATTCACTTCGAGCAGGGCCGCGTCGCGCTCGAGATAGACCCGATAGAGCGCCAGCACGATCGCCTGAAACTCTTTCATCTGCGGCGCCGTCAGGCCCAAACCAAACGCGAGCTCGCGGCACTGATACGGCTGTAGCCCCGCTGCCGGATGAATATCGACGCGCAAAATGAGTTCTGGCGTCTTCTCCGCCACTTCTTCGATGTCCATGCCGCCGGCACTGGAGGCGATCAGGGACACACGGCCACGCTCACGATTGAGCGTCAGCGACAGATAGATCTCGCGAGCGA
Source organism: Pseudomonadales bacterium (assembly GCA_020442965.1). Taxonomy (GTDB): domain Bacteria; phylum Pseudomonadota; class Gammaproteobacteria; order Steroidobacterales; family Steroidobacteraceae; genus CADEED01. Next base: position 2,770 of record JAGRJB010000369.1, on the reverse strand, counting down.
TCGCTGAGCCTTCTTCGACATACACGGCCTCGATCGGTAGACCCTCGGCACCGGTCTGCTTCGTAACGAGCCGCTGCCCCAGCATGCCGGCGGTCGCGGTGCGCACCGTTTCGAGATCGCGCGCCAGCTTGACGCCACCCGCCTTGCCGCGCCCACCGGCGTGCACCTGCGCCTTAACAACCCAGATCGAGCCGCCGAGTCGCTTAGCTGCCGCGACCGCTTCCTCCGGAGAACGCGCGACATGACCTGCCGGCACCGGAATGTGAAATTCGCGAAAAACCTCTTTCGCCTGATATTCGTGCAGATTCATAAGCAAGCTCGCGCGGACCAACGGGATCGCTATTGTCGCGGACAGACACCCATCAGCGCCAGCGCAAGTTATGATGCTGCAAATGGCAAACAGTGCCGCCACTGCGCCCAACACGCCGACCGATCTCGCCTGGCGGGTTCTGGGTCTCGTCAATCTCTATCGACTGCTGATTCCGCCTGCACTTCTGGCTGTGCGCGCAGGTGTCGGTGCGACGTCGCCGGTCGGATCAGTCGATCCGCAGCTGTTCGTATGGCTTTGCATCGTGTACTTCGCGGCGGCCGTCGCCATTGTCGCCGCCGGCCGCCGCCTGATTCGCACGCTGCGCGCAACCACGCTGGTGCATGCCGTGCTCGATGCGACCGCCATCGGCCTGTTGCTGTATGCGAGTGGCGGTGTCGCGAGTGGTCTCGGCATATTGTTTGTGGTGCCCGTCGGCGCCATGGCGCTGCTCGCCGATAGCCGCGACTCCTTTTTGTTAGCGGCTATGGCGACGGTGGCGCTCCTGATCCAGCAGATCGCGAGCCACGTCGCGGGACACGCGGACGTCAACGACTATCCCGCGACCGGCATACTCGGCGCAATCATATTTCTCGTCGCCCTGCTCGTCTGGCCGATCACCACCCGACTGCGCGAGAGCGAGGCCATCGTTCGACGCCAGGAAGTCGATCTCGCCAACATGGCGCAACTCTCGCAGTACATCGTGCAACATCTGCGCGAGAGCATTCTGGTCGTGGATCCGGAGGGGCGCATTCGCCTGATCAACGAATCCGCGGCACATCTCCTGGGCGATCGACAAGCATACCCGGATGCCTTGTTAGGAGAAGCGTCACCGCAGTTGCTCTATCACCTGGAAACGTGGCGCCAGAGTGCGTCTGGCCCGCTCGACGCGAACCCGGCGAGCGAGCCGCCGTCGATGGTCGCGGCCGATGGCGGGCACATGATTCGGCCGCACTTTGCGCCACTCGGCACGAGCGAACCGGCTCCGATCATCATTTTCCTGGAAGACACGAGTGCGCTCGAGGAGAAAGTGCAGCAATCCAAGCTCGCTTCGCTCGGCCGGCTATCGGCGAGCATCGCCCACGAGATCCGCAACCCCGTGGGCGCAATGAGTCATGCAGCGCAATTGTTAGCCGAATCCTCTGCCCTGCCCGCCGACGACCAACGCCTCACGGAAATCATCCGCGTGAACGGCGAGCGGGTGCGGCAGATCATCGACAACGTGCTGTCGATGTCGCGCCGCGAATCCACGCGCCCCGCCGATTTTGAACTGCGCGGTTGGCTCGAGGCATTCCGCGCGGAGTTCGCCGCCACGATGCAAGTGTCGCCCGCCCAATTGGAACTCGCCGGGCCGCAATTCGAAGTCAACGTGCGCGCGGACCCGTCGCATCTGCGTCAGGTGATCTGGAACCTGTGCGAGAACGCTCTCAGGTACGGCGTGCAGCCCGGCGCGACGGCGCGCGTGGAATTGCGCTTTGGCAGACTGCAGAAGAGCAGCCGTCCGTTTCTGGAAGTCGCCGATCGGGGGCCCGGAATTCCTGAGGAGCACCGCGAACGGATTTTCGAGCCATTTTTCACCGCTGGCGGCCGCGGGACCGGGCTCGGGCTCTTTGTTGCGCGCGAGCTGGCACAGAGCAACCGCGCGTTGCTCGCCTACGAGCCACGCCCGAGCGGCGGCAGTATTTTTCGCGTGGTATTTGCGGATCCCGAGCGCTGGGAAGCGTGACGCCATCGACTTCGTGATGATCCTCCTCCTTTACAATTGCGCTTGATGACTACACCTCAAGTTTTGGTCGTGGACGATGAGCCTGATCTCGTCGAACTGATCTGCCTCACGCTGTCGCGCATGCAGCTTGCGACTCAATCGGCGGGCGACGTCGCGGGCGCCAAGAAGCTCCTGAAATCCCAGCGCTTCGATCTGTGTTTGACTGACATGCGTTTGCCCGACGGCGATGGGCTCGACTTGCTCGAGTGGCTGGGCGCAAACAACCCCGGTGTACCCTGCGCCGTCATCACGGCACACGGCAATGTGGAATCCGCGGTGCGTGCGCTCAAGCTCGGCGCGTTCGATTTTGTCGCGAAGCCGCTCGATCTCGGCGTGTTGCGTAAATTGGTCGCGAGCGCGATCAAGCTAACGACCTCGGGCGAGGAGGCGAATGCCACTACCCGTCGCGGGCCCGTGCTCATCGGCCGCGGGCCGGCGATGGAGCGTCTGCGCGAAATGATCCAGAAAGTGGCGCGCAGCCAGGCACCCGTGCACATCTACGGTGAGTCCGGCACGGGCAAGGAGTTGGTGGCGCGCATGATCCACAGTGCCAGTTCACGCGCTGATCAGCCGTTCATTGCGGTCAATTGCGGCGCAATCCCCACCGAGCTCATGGAGAGTGAGCTGTTTGGCCACAAACGCGGCAGCTTCACCGGCGCGGTCGCCGACAAGCCCGGCCTGATCGCCTCCGCCGAGGG
>JAGRJB010000368.1 GCA_020442965.1 Pseudomonadales bacterium | reverse complement strand
TCGCAAACAAATCCACGCGGCGTGCCGCCTCTACGCTCGCCAACTTGTCGGCACTCTCCGCCTCGCGCAGAGCCGCCGCAGCCGCGCGCGCGCGCGCCTGAGCAGACGCAAGATCGCTGCGCAGAGTCGCGGTGGCGCGCGCATCGTTGGGCGGCGGCGCAATGTGTGCGAGCACGTCGCCGGCCTTCACACCATCTCCGGCCTCGAACTTTGTGCGCAACAGTCGCCCGGTGATCGGCGCCGCCACCGTATAACGCTCGCGTGCGCGCGTGCGCCCCTGCTCCTCGACCGTGACCGAGAGCGTCCCGCGCGCCACCGTTGCCGTATCGACCGCGATCCCCGACGGACGCAGGAGCACCACCAGCAGCGCCACCACCGCCAGTCCGGCAAGGCCCAGGTATATCCCGCGGCGTGATTTGTCTGGCTCCATAACTAACTACTCGCGCGTCTTGAGAACTGCAACCAGATCGAGCCGATCGACGCGGCGCTTGACGATGGCACCACTCGCGACGGCGGCGACCAGCGTTATCGCGGCTGAAATCAGGTAGGTGGCAGAACTGATCATGAAAGGGATCCGATAGGTTTCGGTCTGCAGCGAGGAGGCAACGGCGATTGACAGACCATAGCCGAGCAACCAGCCGATCGGAATGGCGAGCAGCGTGATCACAGCCTGCTCGCCCAGCAACAGTACGGCCGTCTCGCGACGCCGAAAGCCCATGACACGCAGGCTCGCCAGTTCCCGACCCCGCTCCGCCAGCGAGATGCGCGCGCCATTGTAGACAACACCGATGGCGATCACGCTGGCGAACCCTAGCAAAAATCCAATCGCGACAAATAGACTGTCGGCCATCTGCTTCTCGAACGACTCCAGCATCGACGCGGGTGAAGCAACCCCGGCGACAGCCGGCAGATTCTTGAGCTCCCGCTCGAGCTCGCGTCGCGCATCTGCCGCCACCGACAGGTAGCCGCCCGAAATCATTCTTGGGCCGCCAACCAGGCGCTGCAGCGAGTCGCGATTCATGTAGGCGGACATCCCAAGAAAATCCTCGACAATCCCGACAACCGCAACGCTACGCTTGTTGCGCAGTCCTTCAAGGACGTCGATCTGCAGCGTGTCACCGGTTGTTACTTGCAGCTTTTTCGCGAGAATCTCGCTCAGCACCACGCCCTCGAGCGGCAGCGGATGAACGCGCCCGCTCGCCGCAACGATGCGACGCAGCTCACCATCGGGCTCCATGCCGTTGATACTCACCTGATGTTCGCGCTGAGCCGCGCGTAAGCGTACCGGAACAGTGCGAAATGCCTCGACCCGCGTTACGCCTTTTAGATGGCGGAAATCGTCGATAACGGCCGCGTCGCGCGGCTCGTCGAAGCTGAGCGTCAAGTCCTCGCGTTGAATGACGCGAAACTGCAGATTCATCATGAACTTCACGCCGTCGAACATGAACAGCCCGATGATGAGAATCGCCACTGAGAGCGCCACGCCGAGTGAGGACAGCAGGCTCTGGATCGGCTTTCGCTCGAGATTGCGCAGGATCATGCGTCCGGCCGATGGCAGCCACGCCGTCAATCCCGTGCGTTCCAGCCAGCCAGCGTGGAACCGCGCCGGCGCTTCCGGCCGCATGGCTTCAGCCGGCGGCAAGGCAATCGCCTGCCGCACGGCCGCCACCGCGCCCGCGATCGCCGCGACGAGACTCACGCCGATCGCCAGCAGCAACAACGGCAAGCTGAGCCGGTAGTGCAGATTGGGGAAATCGAAATACTTGCCGTACATATTGATGTACGCCTGCCCTAACCACACGCCCGCGAATGATCCGAGAATCGCGCCGGCGACCACGGCGACGAGTGCAAACAGCAGGTAGTGCAGGCCCACCTCCCGATCGCGGTAACCGAATGCCTTGAGCACGGCAATCTCGCCCCGCTGGGTACGGATGAGACGTCCCAGCACCAGATTGAGCAGAAAAGCCGCAACACCGAGAAAGACTGCCGGAATCGCCGTGCCCATGACCCGGTTCTGGTCGAGTTCACCCTGCAGTATCAGATGCGAGGGCTGTTCCGCCCGCGGGTAAGCCCCGAGTCCGCCATAGCGATCCAGCAGAGCGTCGAGCCGTGCGATGACAGCGTCCTCGTTCGCGTCAGGCGCGAGCCTCAGCATCACCTCATTGAATGCACCGTCCATGTCGTACGCCGGGCCTAACACCTCACGGCTCATCCACAGGATCCCGAAGCGCTGGTCGTCGGGATAGAGTGAGCCCGGCGGCACGGCGTAGGTGTATTCGGGCGAAATTGCGATGCCGACGATATCGAGGTCGCGGGCCCGGCCGTTGATAACCGCCCGAATGCTGTCACCGGGCAGCAGACCGCGCGCCTGCGCAAATTTCTCGCTGACAATGACCTCATCTGCCGTGCCTGGCGCGACGTAGCGGCCGCTGCGCAGGCGAATGTCGTTAACGACTGGGCGACCGTGTTCGGGCAGTGAGATGAAGTGGCCCTGCGCTGGCGCATCGAGTCCTTCGAGATCGAGTGTCGCGTAAAATGACACCCGTGTAGCGACGGCCGCGACGCCCGGCAGCGCCTCGATCTCCCGCCGCAGCAAATCCGGTGCACGTTTGACCGCGGACCAGACATCCGCAAACCGGGTGTCGCGATAGTAGGCCTGCTGCGCATCGATCAAGGTTTCGTAACTGCCGCGCATCGTGACCACGGTCATGATGCCGGTTGCGACCACGAACGCGATCGAGATCATTTGCCCGCGGAGTTGCCACAGCTCGCGGCTCAACTTGCGCATGAGTGACGTCATGTTGGCGCGCTCACCAGGTGATGTCATCCAGACTGGCACGCACATTGTTGGTGCGTCGTTCGACGATCTCACCGCTGCTCATGCGCACGACCGTGTCGCCCAGCCCGCTGATCGCTGCGTTGTGCGTGATGATCGCCGTCGTCGTACCGGTCTCGCGGTTGACGCGATCGAGCACCGAGAGCACCAGTTTGCCGGTTGCCGCGTCCAATGCGCCGGTGGGCTCGTCGCACAACAGAACGTCGGGGCGTTTGGCAACTGCGCGCGCAATCGCCACGCGCTGCTGTTCACCACCCGAGAGCTGGGCCGGAAAATGATCGAGCCGTTCCTTGAGGCCCACGAGATCGAGCGCATCCCGTGGCGATAGCGGGCGCGAGGCGATATCGGTGACGAGTGCCACGTTCTCGCGTGCCGTCAGACTCGGAATCAGATTGTAGAACTGAAACACGAAGCCGACATGATTGCGCCGATACTCGGTCAGGCCATCGCTATCGAGGGTATCCAGCCGCTTGCCGCGATACTGTACTTGCCCGCTCGATGCGACATCGAGGCCACCGAGAATGTTCAACAGCGTGGACTTGCCACTGCCGGAAGCCCCTAACAAGACCAGCAGTTCGCCGGCGTAGAGCTCGAGACTGACGTCCTTGAGCGCGTGCACCGTGACCTCGCCGGTCCGATAGACCTTGCTCACGCCGGTCGCCGACAAAACGCTCGCCCGCCGAGCGTCGGCTGAATCTGTCCGTCGGTTCGCATCACCGGTGGCTGCCGTCATGTGGGTATCACGTATCGTTGCTCTGTTAGTGTCGCACGCTTCGGCGCATCCATGATGGCAGTCGAGATGCGCTTGGGACGGCCCATTCTTGCAGAAATGCGTCGCTCACCAGCGATCGCGAACCCGCAACGGCCAGGACCGGATCGGGTTGCGATCTCACCCCTCCGGGCCACACAATGCAATCAAAGGGGCAAGTCCATCATGCCTCAGGCAAGGACACCTCACGTGCTGACCGATCTCAATCCTGTCAAGGCCGGAATACTCTCCGAGGTGCTGCAAGCGGCAATCGCAGTCGTCGTCGTCGACATGCAACGGGACTTCTGCGCGCCGGACGGCGCTCTGGCGTTGGCAGGTGTCGATGTGGCGAAAAACACCGCGATCGTTCAACCCATCGCGCGCTTCGTCGGGCAGCTGCGGGCCGCCGGCGCACTGATCATCTGGGTGCACCAGCAGCACAATGCGCTGCTGACCTCCGGCGCAGTGGTGCGCCGGGTCAGACGTGCGACACAGCACCTGAACCTATGTGTTGACGGAACGCCTGGCGCTGAGCTGACAGCTGGCATCGGGGCGGAAAATGGCGATGTCCACATTCACAAATACCGCTACAGCGCATTCATGGGCTCGAACCTCGACATGCTGCTCCGCTCGCAACGGATCGAGACCGTCGTAGTCTGCGGAACGGCGGCCAATGCGTGTGTAGACTCGACCGTGCGGGATGCCGCCCAACTCGATTACAACGTCGTGGTTTGCGCGGACCTCACAGGTTATAGCGATGCGCGGCTGGGGGTCGTAGCGCTCGAAAATCTGGATCGGCACTTTGCGATCGTCTGCAATGCCGCCGATGTACAGACTCGCGTCGTGCACCACGAGCGGCAGCGCAGACCCGGCCATTGAGAGCCCAGGATCTCTCCCGTCAGCTACCTGTCTCGGTTGCGCTGTTCGCAGCTTCGACATACTCGAACGGCACGCGCTTGACGTTGCACAACAACTCGTAGGTTAGTTGACCCGCGTGCGCCGCGACCTCAGCCACGCCGACATTCGCGCCCCACAATTCGACTCGGCTACCCACACCCGCCTGCGGCAGTTCGCTCAGATCGACCGCCAGCATGTCCATCGACACACGACCGACGACGCGCGTACGACGATCGTCGACGGCGACCGGCGTCCCGGTCGGAGCGCGCGCCGGATAGCCGTCGCCATATCCGATCGCCACGAGACCGACCCGCGTCGCCTGCTCCGCAGTGAACCTGCCGCCGTAGCCCATTGCCTCGCCCGGTGCAAGCAGACGTTCCGCAAAGACCTCGCTGCTGAGCGTCATGACGGCGGGCCAGTCGAGCCGCGATTCACCGGTTGGATCGACGCCATACAGCACGATCCCCGGGCGCGCCCAGTCGCGTCTCGCACTGGGCCAGGCAAGTATTGCGGCCGAGTTGGCCAGACTGCGCGGCCCCGGCAAGCCCGCGGTTGCAGCGTCGAACTCCTCGATCTGCAGCCGTGTCGCCTCGA
>JAGRJB010000367.1 GCA_020442965.1 Pseudomonadales bacterium | reverse complement strand
TGATCTTCGGCATCTTCGTATCGACTTTGCTGACGCTCGTTGTCATACCCATTCTCTATTACGCCTATCTCATGAGACGGCCGCACGCGGCGACAGTCACCTAACCATCAGGAGAAATCTCATGGCTCACATTGCAATCATCGGCGCTGGCGTCGGCGGTGTACCGGCAGCGTATGAGTTGCGCAAGAAACTCGGCAAAGAGCATCACGTCACGCTGATTGGCGCGACGCCCTACTTCGAGTTCACACCATCGAATCCCTGGGTTGCGGTCGGTTGGCGCAGCGTCGAAAAGACACGCGTCGAATTGCGTGCGCCGATCGAATCGAAGGGTATCGCCTGGCGCACGGGCACAGTATCGGCGATCGACGCTCCCGCCAACACGCTGACGATCGATGGCGAAGAGAAGCTGGCTTACGACTACCTGGTAATTACCACCGGACCGAAGCTCGCATTCGAGGAAGTGCCGGGTATGGGACCGAACGGCGGCTTTTCCCAGTCAATTTGCACGCAAGCTCATTCGCTCACCGCATGGGACGCTTATCAGAAGTTCATCGAGAATCCGGGCCCGATCGTTGTCGGTGCGGCGGCGGGCGCGAGTTGTTTCGGCCCCGCATACGAGTTCGCGATGATCGTCGACGCCGACTTACGCAAACGCAAGATTCGCGATCGTGTACCGATGACCTACGTGACGAGCGAACCGTATATCGGACACATGGGTTTGGGTGGCGTCGGCGACAGCCAGGGCCTGATGGAGGCGGAACTGCGCCAGCGGCACATCAAGTGGATCACCAACGCGAAGGTCGCCAGCATCGCGGCCGACGAGATGCTCGTCAGCGAGTGCGACGCCGACGGCAAGCCGAAGAAGGAACACAAATTGCCATTCCGCTACGCGATGATCCTGCCCGCCTTCAAAGGGGTCGATGCAGTAGCGGGCGTCCCGGAGCTATGCAATCCGCGCGGCTTCGTCCTCATCGACGAACACCAGCGCAGCAAGCGCTATCCGAACATCTTCTCTGCGGGGGTCTGCGTGGCGATCCCACCGGTCGAAGTAACACCGGTAGCAACGGGCGCGCCGAAGACAGGCTACATGATCGAATCGATGGTGAGCGCCATCTGCGAGAACATTGCGGCGGACATCAACGGTCAACCCGCCACGGCGAGGGGGACGTGGAACGCGATCTGCATCGCCGACTTTGGCGACACGGGCGCAGCGTTCGTGGCGTTACCCCAGATACCGCCGCGCAACGTCACCTGGGCCAAACAAGGCAAATGGGTACACCTTGCCAAGATCGCGTTTGAGAAGTACTTCCTGCGTAAGATACGTACCGGATCGATTGCACCGGTTTACGAAAAGTACGTACTGAAGGCGCTCGGCATCGCTTCGCTCAAGGAAGTGCATAAGTGAGTGAGCGTCGCCGCCGGACCGGAGGAGTCGCGCGGTTTGCTGTCCTGGCTCTAGGCTGCAGCAGCGGCCTGCTGCCGATGGCCGCGCTGGCCGGCCCGGAAACGCTCGAACAAGCATGGGCGCGTGCGATCGCTAACGACCCGATCCTTGCAGCCGTGACGGCGGATGCGGCAGCAGCCACGGCAGATGAACGCGCCGCGCGCGCAGCGCGCTTCCCGAAGCTCGAGTCTGGCGCCACCTACACACGCTACAGCGATGCGCCAGCGCTTGATGTGACGACCCCTGAGTTCGTTTTTCGCTCACCACGGTTCTTTGACAACGACGATAGTGTCATGGCCTTCGCTCAGGTCACGCAGGCATTGTATGCAGGCGGCAGCATCTCCGCGGGCATCGACGCTGCGCGTCAGGCGGCACGCGGCGCGACCGCGCGGCAATCGACTGCGCTCACCGACCTGAAGCTCGAAGTCGCGCGTAACTACATTGCGGTGCTGCGCGCTCAGCGTGCGCTCAAGGCCGCCGCGGCCAGCGCCGTGAGCCTGCGTGCGCAGGTCAACGATGCGCAAGTCATGGTCGACGCTCAAGCCGTAGCGCAGAGCGACCTGTTAGCGGCCCGCGTGGCGCTGGCCAACGCCGAGCAGCAGCGACTGCGTGCGGACATCGCGGTACGTCTGGCCTACGTGACTTACAATCGCAAGGTCGGCGCGCCAGCGATGGATGAGCCAACGCTCGATGCCGACCTGGGCAGCACCGGCAATGTCGGTGCTGCGCTAGCAAGCGAACCGGTGGAGACGCTCGTCGCGAACGCGTTAGCGGCGCGCAACGAGATTGCAGGTCTGCAGGCGCAGTCCGACGCGCTCGCAGCCCAGGCGCGTGCCGAATGGGGTCGGCAGCTGCCGCAGATCGCACTTGTCGGTGGCTACAACTATCTCGAGAACACGATCCTCGATCGACAGGATTTCTCCTCGATTGGTGTCGGCCTGAAGTGGAATCTGTTTGATGGCGGCCAGGCACGCAATCGGGCTGCGGGACTGCGCCGTGCAAGCCAGGCGTACTCGCACCGTCTCGATGATCTGAAGAGTGCGATCGAGTACGAGGTAAGAGCCGCGTGGTTAGGCGTGCAGGAAGCCGAGGCGCGCGTCACAGCGAGCAAGGAAGCGGTCGCCGAAAGCGAAGAGAATCTGCGGCTCAGCCGCGAGCTGTATGGCGCCGGCCTTGCAACGAATACCCAGGTACTGGAAGCAATTGCGCTACGCGTTGCTGCCAACAACAACGCGAGCGACGCTGTGCTTGACGCTGCGCTGGCGCGCCTCACCCTGCAGCGCGCCGTTGGGGAGTTGTAGTGGTACCGGAGGTATAGTGGCCAGGCGCGCTACAACCGCCTAGAATGCAGGCTGTGATGCAAGCGCTCAACTCTCCCATGTCCTCTGGCGCCCGGCGATTCCTTGGCATCGCCGCTGTGTCGGTGGCGATCGCGACCGCGCTCGGCGCGTTCGGCACGCATGCACTCACGCCGCGCCTGACACCCGATCGCCTCAAGTCCTTCGAGACCGGCGTGACCTACCAATTTTTCCACTCGCTCGGCCTGTTCGGCATCGCGCTCTTGATGCGCGATCTGACGTCGAAGCTCCTGACAACTGCCGCTTGGGTTGTCGTGATCGGGCTGGTACTATTTTGCGGCAGCATCTACCTACTGACCTTTGGCGCACCGCGCGCAGTCATTGCATTGGCGCCAGTCGGCGGCTCGTTGTTGATGCTGGCATGGGTGCTCGTGGCGGTCGTTATATTTCGGAATCGTTGAACGCTCGTCAGCCCACTGGCCTGCCTATTACGTTGATCGGCGTCTTGAGATAGACGACGCCATTGTGAGCCGGCGCGGGCAGGCGCCCGGCCGCAATGTTGAGCTGCACCGCTGGGATCAGGAGCTGCGGACTAGCGAGAGTTTCGTCGCGTGCTTGCCGCAATGTCACGAATTCCCGACGGGTCGTCGCGACATTGCAATGAACATTCGTGCTACGGGAGCGCGCAACCGTTACCTGCTCGGTTGGTTCGCTGCCATCGCTGGGATAGTCGTGACAGAAGTGCAGTAGCGTCTCGGCTGGCAACTGGTGCAGGGTCTGGATCGTGTCATAGAGTGTCCCTGCGTCACCGCCGGGGAAGTCGCAGCGCGCGGTACCGTACTCAGGGGGAAACAATGTATCGCCGATGAAAGCGTGCTTGCCGACCAGGTAGGCGATGCTGTCGAGCGTGTGTCCCGGCGTCGACAAGACTTCGACGGCCAACTCGCCCAGGCGAAACTGGTCCCCGCTCAAGAACAATCGATCGAATTGCGATCCGTCGCTGCGAAAGCTCGTATCCAGATCGAAAACCGATGAGAAAGTTCGCTGTACTGCGCGAATCCCCTCACCGATACCGATCTTGCCACCGAGCGCCTCCTGCAGCAGCGGAGCTGCGGATACGTGATCGGCATGCGCATGGGTCTCGAGAATCCACTCCAGCACCAGGCTTTCATCGCGAATCAGCGACATGACCTGATCAGCAGAATGAGTGCTGAAGCGCGCCGATCTGGGCTCGAAATCGTGGACCGGATCGATAACCGCCGCGCGACGCGTGCGTGGGCAGGCGACGATATGGGTGAAGGTCGACGTGGCCGGATCGAAGAAGTGCCACAGCAACGGATCAGACGCAGTACTTGATACCATCGGATAAGTATATTAGCTTTCGCTAATCTAGCAACTACGTATATACTGCAAGCATGACCTTGCCCTTGCTCGCGTGGCCCGGCGCACTTGCGATTGGCCTGTCGCTCGGGCTCCTGGGCTCAGGTGGCTCGATCCTGACCGTACCCGTGCTCGTCTATCTCGTCGGACAAGATGAGAAACATGCGATCGCCGGTTCGCTGTTGGTCGTTGGCGTCATCGCATTGACGAGCTCGCTCGGCTACCTGCGCCGCCGAGCGTTGGATGTCGCAGCCATTCTGGCGTTCGGATTGCCGGGAATGTTAGGTACCTGGATCGGCGCTTGGACAAGCGCGTGGATCCCAGGGTCCATTCAGCTGATACTGTTCGCGCTCGTCATGACCACAGCCGCTGCGATCATGCTAAGCAGTCGTACGACGACGCAGGATGCCGCAGGCACCCGCGGAACACTGCCCAAGCAGATAGCCGCTGGCCTCGGGGTAGGTGCGATCACCGGGCTAGTCGGGGTCGGCGGTGGCTTTTTGATCGTCCCGGCGCTGGTCGCGGTCACGCGACTCGATCTGCATCGTGCGATCGGAACGTCACTCGCGATCATCACGCTCAATAGCGCCGTCGGTTTCGCCGCACATGCGACTCGCCTCGCCGGATCCTTGGATTGGAACACACTCGCGATTCTCACGGCGATCGGCATCGCGGGCGGCCTGTTGGGCCAGCGTCTTGCAAGCCGTCTCCCCCAAGCTGTGCTGCGAAGAATCTTCGCGATCGCGCTGATCGTCCTCGCCATCGCGATTCTTGCGGAATCGGGGTCACGCGCCTTGCGCGCCTGAATCCTGACTAAGGCGCTGATCGCCGTCGCAAATATCTGGACGAAGCCGCGATCAAACTGATTCGAGCCGCGCTACGTCCGCGCCTTGCGGGCCTTGTCAATCACTGCCAGCAGCTTGTCGAACGGTTCACTGAACTTCTTCAGCGCTTCGGCCTCGAGTTCGTCCGCGACCTCGTTCATATGGATGCCGCGGTCGGCGAGAGCTGCCATGACCCGAGGCGCGTCTCGCACCGCATCGTCGATCCGAACCTTGGGATCGCCGTGGTCGCGATAAGCCGCAAGGGTCTGCGGCGGAATCGTGTTGATAGTGTCCGGCGCGATCAGCCCCTCGATGTATTTGATATCGCTGTACGCGGGATTCTTGGTCGAAGTCGACGCCCATAACAACTGTTGCGGTCGGGCGCCCGCCCGCGCGAGTTCTTGCCATGCGGGCTTGGCGATGCAGTCGCGGTACACGCGCATGGCAGCGCCCGCGCTGGCGATACCGGCGGTTCCGGACAGTCGTTCAACGGCGGCATCGCCTTTCTTGATCTTCTCGACCAGCATGCCATCGACCAGGGTATCGATACGGCTGATGAAGAAGCTCGCGACGGATGCGATGCGTTCGACCGGCTGTCCTGATTGCACACGCTCTGCCATGCCTGCGGCGAACGCATCAAAGACCTGTTCGTAGCGTGCGACCGAGAAAATCAGCGTAATGTTGATGTTTATGCCGGCCGCGATGGAGCGCTGAATGGCCGGCAAACCCTCCGCGGTCGCTGGGATCTTGATCATCAAGTTGCGGCGTGCGACAGCATCCCACAGGCGTTTGGCTGCGGCGATCGTGCCTTGTGTATCACGCGCCAGATGTGGCGACACTTCCAGACTGACATAGCCGCCGACTCCGTCCGTTTCGCGATAGGTCGCCGCGAATGCGTCAGCCGCAGCTCGCACATCGGCAATTGCCAGTCCCTCATAGACCGTCTCCGCGCTGGCCGAGGCGTGCGCCGACAGAATATCCGATTGGTAGTCGTCAGTTTCTTCGATCGCCTTGGCGAAAATCGCCGGATTCGACGTAAGTCCGGCGAGACCATCGTCGTGGATCAAGCGTGCGAGTTCGCCGGTTCTGAAGAGTTCGCGACGGATGTCGTCGAGCCAGACTTGCTGGCCCAATTGCCGCAGCTTGAGTAGTGGATTGTCAGTCATCTTTACCTCGGCGTGATCGAGCGGGTGTCTTGCGACGCGGCGCCGCAGGTGCCCGCGGCAAGCCGGTATGTTGGGTACGAAACGGGTGTGCGGTTGCCCTCATCCCTTGCAGCGACTGTGACGACGCCGCTCCCCGCCCAGTGCCCGCTGGCTGCCAGGCCGGGATCAGCTGATGCTTGCCGCTGCCGATGAGATCCGCGCGACCCATACGCCGCAGCGCCTCGCGCAGCTCGGGCCAGTTGTTAGCATCGTGGTAGCGCAGGAACGCCTTG
>JAGRJB010000366.1 GCA_020442965.1 Pseudomonadales bacterium | reverse complement strand
AACATGCCGCCCATTTCGATGGGGCCGAACTGCCCGGCGCCCGTCATCATCGGTAGCGTGTTAGCCGGCAACGGCATCTCCATCGACCCCATCTCGGCCATACCCGCCGAGCCCATCTGCATGTAGCCCGGGATCAGGTCGCTGATGCGCTCCGACAGGTCGCCCTGTTCCACCCCGATCATGGTCGGCACGTCGTGACCCATCGCGTTCATCGTGTGATGACTCTTGTGACAATGAAAGGCCCAGTCGCCGGGCTCGTTCGCGATGAACTCGATGGTGCGCATTTGACCGACGGCGATATCCGTGGTGACCTCCGGCCAGCGCGATGCGGGCCGCGTCCAGCCGCCGTCCGTGCCGGTGACCTCGAACTCGTGCCCGTGCAAATGGATCGGATGGTTGGTCATGGTCAGGTTCCCGATCCGAACACGCACGCGATCACCGCGGCGACAGACCAGTGGATCGATACCCGGGAACGCGCGACTGTTCCAGGTCCACAAATTGAAGTTCAGCATCGTATTGACGCGCGGCGTGGCACTGCCTGGCACCACGTCGTAGGCGTTCAGCAAGACGACGAAGTCGCGATCGACCGGCATGAAACCGGGATCTCGCGCATGTGTCACCCAGGAGCCCATCATACCCATCGCCATCTGCACCATTTCATCGGCGTGCGGGTGATACATGAAAGTACCGGGGCGGCGCGCAACAAACTGGTAGACGAAAGTCTTGCCGGGCTTGATATGCGGCTGCGTGAGCCCGCCGACACCATCCATACCATTCGGCAATCGCTGTCCGTGCCAGTGAATCGTCGTGTGCTCGGGTAAGCGATTGGTGACGAAGATGCGCACCCGATCGCCTTCGACCACTTCGATGGTGGGGCCTGGCGACTGACCGTTGTAACCCCAGAGTTTAGCGACCATACCCGGCGCAATCTCGCGCTCCACCGGCTCGGCGACCAGATGGAATTCTTTCCAGCCGCCTCGCATACGAAACGGCAGGCTCCAACCATTCAAGGTCAGAACTGGGCGGTAGCTTCGTCCGCTCGTCGGCTCGAGTGGCGGCGCCGTCTCGGGTGCAGCCTGACTATGCAGCTCGGGAAGCGTCGCGAGCGCCACACGACTGACGCCGCCCGCGCCTAACAACGCGCTTGCACTCGATAAGAAATGACGTCTTGAAGTCATGACGATGCCTCGGAAGCTGTGAGTCAGTGTAGCGGCGGGCGGCCGTCGATGGACGTGGCCATCGTCGAGCCGAGCGCTGGACCTTCAGTCGGTCGTCCAATCACGGTGGCGCGCAGAGCCGTATCGGCGATCCAGAAATCGCGCTGCGCCGCGATTGTCTCGCGCACTGCCGTGATCTGCGCGCGCTTGTCGGCCAGCAGTTCGAACACGCTGATCAGCATGCCGTTGTACAGCAGTTGATTCTGCGCCGCGATCGAGCGTCGCAGGGGAATGACCACGTCGCGAAAATGCTGTGCCAGGCCGAACGCTTGCTTGTAGGTCGCGAAACTCTCGCGCAACTGCGATTGCGCCTCGACCACGGCCGCCGCGGAGTGATTCAGTGATGCAAGATAGCGGGCGCGCGCGTTCACGCGGTGTGCGTCGCCGAAGTCGAAGATCGGCAGTCGAACCTCGAGGTCGTAGCCCTTGAGCCTGTCTTCACCCGACACCCGATTGTCGGCTGGCCCGATCTCCAGGGCGTTCACTGTGCCGGTCACGCGCGTGAGCCCGAGCGCACGCGCCGTGTACTCGAGCTCGGCGCGCGCCAATGCGATGTCGAGTCGGCCTTCAAATGCGTGCTGTTCGACGATCGTCTCGGCCAACGGCTCGTCCGGCAGATCCGGCAGGCGCTCCGGCAACCTGAGCAACACGGCCAATTCGCGCGACAGGCCGATCGTACGCACTAACTGCTCGCGCGCGCGCTCGGCCGCGAGCGTCGTCCGCGTCAATTCGCTCATGGCGTCCGCATGGAACAATTGTTCGCGAGCCTGTTCGATGCGCGCGAAATTACCGGCCTCCTCCATACGGCGCGCGAGCTCCGCACCGACTTCGGCGGCATCGCGGACTTGCCGAGCGTAGACGAGCGATTGTTGTGCCGCGACCGCCTCGATCCAGGCTCGCCTGACCGCCGTGGCCATTGCAACAACCTCGCCAGCGCTGCGCAGTCGTTGTTGTGCCCGTTGCAGACTGGCCATCCGGCGGCGTTGCGGCAGGAGCATCAGATCCAGCAGCGAGAAGCTCAGGACGCGGTCGATCTCCGTAACGTGGCCGGCCGCAATTTTGGCGTAGCGCAGCACGGGATTCGGGAGCCGCGCCGACTGCGCCGTTGCTGCAGAAGCGGCTGCGCTGTCGGCCAGTAGCTGCTGAAACCGTGGACTATGATTCAACGCAATCCACACCGCGTCACTCACGGCCAACGGCTGAGTCAAGCGCTCGCGAACTGACGCTGTGGCAGCAGCCCGAGCCGCAGCGGACTGATGCAACGTCGTATCACTGCCGAACTCGCGCGTTGCAAATTCGCTGAGATCGTGGCGATCAGTAGAAATCGTGCGCGTCGCGCAGCCGCCAAGCGCAGCGACCGCAACCAACGGCAGGACAGATCGCAACCGGATTGCCTTGGCTGTCATGCATTCTGATCTTCGCAGATTGGTCAAGATCAAAGTCCTTCAGTCGGTAGAGAGTTTTTGGTTCGGTCGCTCGCCTGACTGGGTGCGGCGGCCGTCAGACGGCTACCCACCCAGAGGTAGTACACCACCGGAATGACGACCAACGTCA
>JAGRJB010000365.1 GCA_020442965.1 Pseudomonadales bacterium | reverse complement strand
CTTCCACTACATCCGCTTCCCGGATGTCGAGACCATGCAGCGTATCGTCGATGTCCACTACCCCGGACTGAAACGCGAATTGTTAGCCGAAGCACTGGACGCCTTTTTCAAGGTTCGCGAGATGCCCGGCTTGAAGAAGAAGCCGTCGACGTCGGAACTTCTGGACTGGATCAAGTTACTGGTCGCGGAAGATGTCGCACCCGAGGCGCTGCGTACCGATGACCCCAAGAAGTCGATTCCGCCGCTGCATGGCGCGCTCCTGAAGAACGAACAGGACGTGCATCTGTTCGAGCAGCTCGTGTTCATGCATCGGCGCGCGGGTCGTTAGCGGGCGACACGATGCTGGTCCGCTTCTTCTTTCAATTGCGGACGGGTGGCGTGCCCGTTTCGCTGCCCGAGTTTCTGACGCTGCTCGAAGCACTGCAGCTGCGTGTGGCATGGCTGTCGGCCGACGAGTTTTACTACTTGGCGCGTATGGCGCTGGTGAAGGACGAGCGCCACTTCGATCGGTTTGACCGAGTTTTCGCCGAGTTTTTCGCAGGCGCCGAGCAGGTGTTCGAGAAAATTGCGGCGGAATTGCCGGCCGAATGGTTGCAAAAACTGGCGGAGCGCACGCTGACGGACGAAGAGAAGTCACGAGTGGCAGCGCTGGGTGGTTGGGAGAAATTGCTGCAAACCCTGCGCCAGCGATTGCGGGAGCAGAAATCACGTCATCAGGGCGGCAACAAGTGGATCGGCACTGCGGGCACCTCGCCTTTTGGTGCCTACGGTTACAATCCCGAGGGCATACGCATCGGGCAGACGGAATCGCGTCATCGCCGCGCGGTCAAAGTCTGGGACGCGCGCGAGTACCGCAACTTCGATGACAGCCTAGAGCTCGGCACGCGCAACCTGAAAATGGCACTGCGTCGCTTACGTAAATTCGCGCGTCAGGGCATCGCGGACCAGCTCGATCTCGATGGCACTATCGATGCGACGGCCCGTAACGCTGGCTACCTCGATCTCAAACTCGTGCCGGAACGACGCAATGCCGTCAAGGTGTTGCTGTTTCTCGATGTGGGTGGGTCGATGGACGATCACATTCGCATCTGTGATGAGCTGTTTTCCGCTGCACGAAGCGAGTTCAAGCACCTCGAGCACTTCTATTTTCACAACTTTCTGTATGAACGTGTCTGGAAGGACAATCGACGCCGCATGACAGAAGTCCTGCCGACAACTGAGCTGCTGCGCACTTACCACCGCGACTATCGGGTGATTCTGGTGGGCGACGCGACCATGAGCCCCTATGAGATCGTACAACCGGGTGGCAGTGTCGAGCACTGGAACCAGGAGGCCGGGACAAAGTGGCTGGAGCGCCTGACGGCACACTTCCCGCAGCTCATTTGGCTCAACCCGGTCCCGCAGGAGCGGTGGGAGTGGACGCCGTCGATCAAAGTCACTCGTTCGCTACTGCAGGATCGCATGTTCCCGCTGACGCTCCACGGTCTCGACCAGGCGATCGGCACTCTGCAGCGGCGCCACGTCCCTGCAGTGGCAACAATCAACCCGCCGGATCAGCCGCCGGCTTAGCTGCCAGCGCTTTGAGATCGGCTAACACCATTGCCGAATGACCCTTCGGGTTCACGCTCTTGTAATGCTTGGCAATCCTGCCGCTGGGGTCGATCAAAAAGGTGTCGCGCCGTGCGACTTCCATTACGCCCAATGCCTTGTACAGAACGCCATAGGCTTTGGCGGTCGATTTCGTGGAGTCAGCGAGGATCGGAAAGGGGAGACTATGGTCTGCGGAGAACTTCTTGTGCGAGGCGACGTCATCGACACTGACGCCGAGAATAACGGCATCCGCGCGGCGGAACGCGAAAATGTTGTCGCGGAAGTCGCAGGCCTGCGTCGTGCAGCCGGGAGTATTGTCTTTGGGATAAAAGTACAGGACGACCCACTTGCCGCGGTGTTCTTCGAGCGTATTCCATTTGCCGGTCTGGTCCTGCAGTTTGAAAGCCGGGGCCATACCACCGACGGCGGGCGTCGAGTCTGTTTCGGCAACCGCAATCTGCAACGAGGCGGCGGCGAGTAGTGCAATTGCAACGTGGCGAAGTGCGCGCATTGAGATCTCCGGCGATTGGCGGATGAGGGAGCTTGATGGTGGATTCTAACAGTGTCGGACCAACCCCGCGGGTCGGCCTCATTCTGACGGGCGGCGGTGCGCGTGCGGCCTATCAGGTCGGCGTTCTCAAGGCGATCGCCGCGTTTACCGACCAGCAGCGCATTCCGTTTCCGATCGTTGTGGGGACGTCTGCTGGCGCCGTGGTCGCCAGCATCCTGGCGGCGGATGCGCATCGCTGGGAGCGCGCCGTGGCGGCACTCGAGGCGGTCTGGTCCAATTTTCGAGTCCAGCAGGTGTTTCGGGTGGACTCTTTCTCGGTACTGCGCTCTGGCCTGCACTGGGGACTGTCGCTATTGTCGGGGGGGCTGCTATTGTCCGCGCCGCACTCTTTGTTGAATAACAACCCGTTGCGTCGCCTGCTCACTTATGTGACGGACTTCGAGGCGGTGCGTGCCCGTGTGGCCGATGGTTCGCTGCACGCGCTCGCACTCACCGCCACGAGTTATTCGAGCGCACATTCGGTTGCATTTTTCGAGGGCCACGAGAGTATCCCGGACTGGAATCGAGCGCAGCGCTACGGCCGCAGGACGCCGCTGGATCTCAACCATCTGATGGCGAGTCTTGGCATTCCCTTTCTGTTCCCGCCGGTGCAACTCGATGCCGAGTACTTTGGCGACGGTGCGATGCGCCAGACTGCTCCCTTGAGTCCCTGCATACATTTGGGCGCCGATCGCATTCTGGTGATCGGAGTGCGTCAAGCGCACGCTGGACCGCAACTTGCTCTCGGTACAACACCACCGACACCTGGCCAGTTGTTTGGCTATATGCTGGATACGCTGTTCACCGACCAGATTGCCGGCGATCGCGAACAGTTGAACCGAGTCAACGATCTCGTACGGGCCGCGCCCGAAGCGACCGTGGCTCGCCCGATTGAAACGCTGTTGATCGCACCGAGCGAGGATCCGAGCAGGCTGGCGGCACCGCATGTTGACAGCCTGCCGCGTGGTCTGCGTGGCTTGCTGCGCGTGATCGGCGCTCGCGACAGTGCCGGTAGCCTGCTGGCGAGCTATCTGATGTTTCAGGCCAACTACACGCGCGAACTGATCGACCTTGGTTATCGCGACGGCATGGCGCATCAGAGCGCGATCACGCGGTTCCTGGCGCCGTAGCACACTCGGGAGCGGACCGCCCGCCTATCACGTCAAGAACAGCGCACCCAGCCCTAACAACGTAGCGAAGCCAATACAGTCAGTGAAGGTCGTCAGGATCACGCCAGCCGACAGCGCGGGATCGATTTTCAGACGCCGCAGAATCAAGGGCACGAGTACGCCAACACCCGCGGCGGCGAGCAGGTTGACGAGCATCGCTGCGGCAATGATCGCCGCGATCTTCCAGGCGCCGAACCAGAATACGGTGACAGTGCCGACTACCACTGCCCATATCAGCCCATTCAGGCCACCCACCGCAATCTCTTTCCACAGCAGCCAACGGGCGTTCGCCCACTGAACCTGCCCGAGCGCGAGGCCACGAATGATCAAGGTCACGGTCTGCGTGCCAGCGATACCGCCCATGCTCGCCACGATCGGCATCAAGGCCGCAAGGGCTGCGACTTTTTCGATCGTGCCCTCGAAACGCGATACCACGAATGCGGCCAGGAAGGCCGTCATCAGATTGATGCCGAGCCACAAGAAGCGGCGGCGCGAGGAGGGGATCACGGCGGCGAACAGATCTTCCTCGTCGGGCAGGCCCGCCATCGACAGGAGCGAGTGCTCAGCTTCTTCGCGAATGACGTCCACCACGTCATCGATCGTAATGCGGCCTAACAATTTGCCGTGTGGGTCGACGACCGCAGCAGACACCAGATCGCGATCCTGGAAAAGCTGCGCGACGTCATGGGCAGTCATATCGGGTACGATGCGCGGCGATTCAGACTCGAGACTCTCACCGACGACGGTGTCCTCGTCTTCAGTGAGCAGGCGAGTCAGCGGAATGGTGCCGAGGTAGCGGTCGTTGCGGTCGACCACAAACAGGCGATCGGTCTTGTCCGGCAGCTCACCACGCATCCGCAGATAGCGCAGCACCACTTGTACGGTCACGTCGGCGCGCACACTCACCGTGTCGGTGTTCATCAGGCCGCCGGCCGTGTCTTCACCGTACGCGAGCACGGTGTTGAGCCGTTCACGATCGCTCTGGTCCATCGAACGCAGCACCTGCCGCGTGACAGCTTCGGGCAGATCGCCTACCAGGTCGGCGAGGTCGTCGAGTTCCATGCCTTCGGCCGCCGCGACCAATTCTTCAGCATCCATGCCCTCGATCAACGATTGGCGCACGTTGTCGTTGAGTTCAACGAGGACGTCGCCCTCGAGTTCCGGATCGACGAATTCCCAGACCACTTCGCGCTGTGCGGCCGGCAAGGATTCCAGCAGCGAGGCGATCTCGGCAGGATGCATCGCGTTCACGAGCCGATGCGCAGAACGGAAGGTACCGTGAGCGAGCGCGTCGCGCAGAGCTGTAAGCCGTTCCGATTTGCCCGGTTTCAGTTCCGCGTTCATGACGCGCGCAAGTGTAACGCGCGCTCGCAGGCGGTGTTACGCCTCTCTGCGGCTAGCGTCGCCGTGCGCCGCTAGCGTGCGAGCAGTTCGACTTCGACGATACGTTGGATACCGTCCCGCAGGATGGTCGCTTTGACTTTGTCACCCGGCGTATGCTGCTTGAGCGCGTTCGAGAATCCGCCCAAGCCATCGACAGCGACGCCGTCCAAAGCCATCAGGATGTCACCCGCCACGATGCCGGCGCGTGCGGCAGGTGAATCCGGCACGACCGATTCGGCTGTCACTCCCTTGCCCTGTGCCGCATAGTCCGGCACCAGTCCAAAGGTCACATGCCGCGAGCTGCCATCCGCGCCGCCCGTTGGTTTGGCTGCTGCATCGATCGTAATCGTGAGCGGCGTCGGTCGTTGTGCCAGATAGTCGATCATCTCGCGCGCCACGCTCGCGACTTTGACGAGTCCATCGACGTCGATCTTGTCCGCCGTGTCAGTCGGCCGGTGGTAGTCGAGCGTTGCCTTGGTAAAGAGCTGCACACCGGGAATGCCATGGTCGATAAAGCTCTGCTGATCCGATGACTGCGAGGCGCCGGGTATGCTCTTCGTCGCAATTCCCGTCGTGAACGTGATGCCGCGCAGGACATGTTGCCATTCGGTTGCGGTGCTGGTCGCCAGCGCGATGACTTCGCCATTGCCGAGGCGCCCCACGGTGTCAAGATTAACAACCGCCCGGATCCCGTCGAGCGCAATCGGTGTCGGGTTGGCGACGTAGTACTTCGAGCCATTGAGGCCCGATTCCTCGGCCGAGAACCCGATGAACACGATCGTGCGTGGCGGCGCGCCGGCCGCTGCCAGCGTTCGCGCCAATTCGATCATGACGGCGACGCCACTCGCATTGTCGTCCGCGCCGGGATGCAGCTGACCGACATCCTCGATCCGCACGCCCGGCCCGCTACGCCCAAGATGATCGTAGTGCGCCGAGACGATGACGGCCTGATTCGCGTACTCGGGATTCGAGCCGCGCAGCACGCCGATGACGTTACGCGTACGGATGATCTGATTGGCGCCTTTCGGCGTGAACTCGAACGGCTGGAAGTAGGAGTCGCCGTTGCCCGGCACCAGTCCCGCGGCCTTG
>JAGRJB010000364.1 GCA_020442965.1 Pseudomonadales bacterium | reverse complement strand
CCCACAGAATTACGGATACGCCCGATTTCCACGTTTCGCGGTACGGCGTAGCAGCACGGTAAATACTCGATGCCGCGCTAGCCAACGCAGCAAAACAAAATCCATCCTGGAATCGCCCTCCGAGGGCTTCCGTCGAACCACCGCCGATAACGCCGGCGGTCGCTGCCTCACCGAGCCCGCGGGCAAAAGTATTCCCCACTCGACTCCACGCATCAGTATTGGCGCCGAACGCATAGCCAGCCAGTCCCCCTACCACTGCACCGCGCCATCCGCCCGTGATTCCCCCGGCCACTGCACCGGCGGCGGCTCCGGCAATGGCCGCGGTACTCCACGCGCCGGCGGCAGCTGAATATGCTGCCGAAAAATAAAGGCTTGCAGTACCCACGGTGGCTCCTTGCACTGCCATCGCACCCGCAAAAGCGGAGTTTCCGGCGGCACTTGCGATCCAACCACTGGCAGCGCCGTAGGTTACTATCGCCGCCACGATCGCAACGATCGGCTTCCAGTATTTTTTGACGAACCTCTTCAATCCCCCCAGAAAATACCCACTCGGATCGGTAAAGCTGAGCGGGTTGTTGAGCACATACGAGTATCGATTGTAAGACTGCGTGTTGAGCGGGAACTGGATGTAAGGATCGGCGCTCAGGAAGCGCCCGATCGCCGGGTCATACACGCGCCCATTCATGTGCACGAGCGCGAGATTGTCGAGCATCGTGTGATCGGTGTAGCCACGGCGCGTGGCATTGGCAATCGCGGTCATGTCCGCTGGAGTTGGTGTGCCTTGCCAGTTCGAGCCGCGCCGTGCCCCGAAGGCCGTGAATGACTCGCGCACCAGCACCGTACCCGCGCTGTCGGTGATCGCATCGGTGCTGCCGAGATGATCGTTTAGCGGATAGATCGTGTTGGTCGCCCCGGTGCTCGCCCGACTGTAGATCGCGACGGTGCGGCCATTGGCCTTAATGTAGTGCCGCCACGACGTGAGCGTGCTATTGGTGACTTTCTCCAGCAGCCCGCCAATATAGAGCGTGGTCTCCGGGCCATTCGAGTAGGTCGCGGTCTGTTTCCAGTACTGGCCACTCGGCCCGTACTCGAACGTGCTCGTCTGGCCATTGCCGGCAATGCTCTTCGGCTTGTTGTTCGCAAACCAGGTGACCGTCGAGCCATTGCGGGTTGTTATATTTCCATTGGCGTCATAGACATATGAGAACCCGCCGGCTGCTGTGACCGCATGGATCTTGCTCGGGTGGTAGGTATAACTGCCCACATCGCTGCGCGACATGATGTTGCCGTAGGCGTTGTAGGTCATCGTCAGCGTCGGTGCGCCCGTGACGGTCGACTGCGTGAGTCGATACAGATTGTCGTAGGTCAGGCTCTCGGTCAGACCCTGATTGGCATCGTTGCGCGAGGTGAGGTTGCCGACCAGATCGAAGCCGTAGTTGAGATTCTGTGTCGCGGTGCCGCCGCCCGGACCCGTGCGAATGAACGTGGGCAGGCCGGTGACGGCATCGAAGCCGCGAGTCGTGCGCAGGCCATTGCCCAGCGACTCGTCGGTGATGTTACCGCGCGCGTCGACGTTGTTCGCCAACCAGTACGTGACCGTGTTGCCGATGTCGCGGACTTTCCTGAGCTGCCCGTACTGATACTCGTACACGACCTGATGTCGATACCCGGACGTGCTGGCCGGATACATGATCGAGTCCATCAGCCCGGTCGAGCTGTTGTAGGTTAGATTGATGGCGTGCGTCTCGCCCGGCGTATTGACGTAGGTGACGCTCGGACGTCCCAGACTGTCGAACCCGTACGTTTCCCAATAAGCTGTTATGCCCGTCCCGTATCGGTCTGCGCGCGTCAAACGACCAATGTCCTTCGCTGCAGCACTGTTGCCCCAGGTAAACGCGGTCGTGATGGTGCCACCCGCGTTCGGCTCGGTGCGTAAGACTTCCCGTCCCAATGCGTCATACTGCATCGAGGTGACCTGATTTTTGGCGTCGGTCTGCGAGGTGAGTTCGCCCAGGGCATTGAACGTGTAACTCCAACTGCCCATGTCGACATCAGTCGACGCCGTGCGCATCCCGCGAATGTTGTACGTGCCCGTTTGCATAACGGTGTTGTAGTAGTCTCTCACGCGCACAGTGTTGCCAAATGCATCGAAATCGAATTGCTGATGGTACTGACTGTGATCGGCCGCGCGGACCACCTGTCCGTTGGCATTCGAGATCGTCCACGACTGCTTGCCCTGCGGATCAACCGTGCGCGTCTTCAGTCCTTCATAATAGTTAGTGGTGGTCTGAGGCGTGGAATTGGACGCGCTGATCGGCCGCGATACACTCGTGACTCGATTCAAGACATCGTACGTTGTCGTCACGTACCCGGCGGCCCCGCCAGTGTCGAAGTACGGCAAGCTGACAGCGGCAGTTCGACCCAGCGCGTCGAAGATCGTGTGGATATTTGTCAACGAGCCATTGAGATTGCTGCGCTCGTCATACTTCGTGCGTTCGAAAATATCAAAGAAAAGTAGTTGATAGCTGATTGTCGCGCCACCGGTGTCCAGTGATGATTGCTGAACATACCCGCGCAGCAACGGATCGCCGCAATAATAGGTGGCAGGGCAGCTGACATAGGTCCAGGTGCTCGCCGTTCCATCCGGCCGGTTCTCTCGTGTCTTGCGATTGAAGTTGTCATACAACCACAAAACCGTGAGCCCATTGGGATCGGTCTGGGAAGTGGGCAAACCGGTCACGCTGCTGAACGCGGTGGTGGTGGTCTGTGCCAGCGCGTTGGTAGTCGTGGCGGGGAAACGCCCATCGCTAGTCCAGATGGTCGTGGTCGTGCGTGCGGTCATGCCGGCGCCCGTCACAGTCGTCTTTTTCACATTGCCGAATACGTCGTATTCCAGTGCGTTGACAACGTTCCACGTTGGATCGCCCGGCTGAATCGTGGTCGCGTCCGGTCGACACTTGGCTGTATTCCACGAGGCTGACGTCGTGCGAGTTTGCTGCGTGCCACCATATCCGGTATGAATACTTTCGACCGATACATATGCAGGAACGCCTAGACACCAGTTGTTCGTGTCATTGTTCAGCGTCGTCGTGACCACTTCGGTCCAAGTTTGACCGGTACTTAGTCCATTTGCGCCCGACGGCTCGCTGACGACCTTAGAGACCGACGTGGGCACGCCACTCGTTGAATCGATGACGTTAGTAGTTTCTGTGACGATGCGGGTGCTGACAAAACCGTAAGACGGATCGCGATCGGTATGCGTGTTCTGGGTGTAGTACGGAAAGTAGCGGGTTTCGTAGCCGCTCCCCAATGTGATATGGCTGGCGCCAAACTGGTCCTCGGTGACTGCGTTGCCCGATGGTTCAACCGTGCGTCTCGCGTTTGACACAATCCCTGTATAGGGAAAGGCTCGCCAGTAGGACCGGCGTTGCGCCGTATTGTCTCGACTGTCCAGCCACGAACGGTACAAGAACCCTGCAAAGCCTCGACCCTGTCGATTGATCAGTGCGCCTTCATAATAGAAGCCGCTCACATTGTAAGTGCCGCCGATTCCGTCGCTCTGCGTGACATTCGTGACCACCGAAATCGGTCCGCTGTAGTCCTGGTAAGGAAAGACTGCGTTGAAGTATCGGTATGAGTTCGCGTTCGAGAGCGCGGCATAACTGAAATTAACGTAGTTGCCAAATCCGTCGGTCGCCGTCGTGAGCAGATCTGGAATCACGCCCTGATGTCTGTGCACGCTGACCAGACCATTGCTCGCCGAGATCGTCAGCACGTCGGCTAGGCCATCGCCATCCACGTCCACCTGAAAATCGCTGTCGAGCGAGCCCACCGACACGCCAGTGCTAATCACCGTCGACAGCTGCTCGCCGCTCGAGCGGATGACCTTCCAGATCCCGTCGGTGCCGGGCACGAGAATGTCGGAGTAGCCATCGCTGTCCCAATCCGTAACGATGGCGTAGTAGGTATTCTGAGCGATATAGCTCGCACCAGAGTATTCGGCGGTCATATCCATACCGGTGCTGAATCGATAAGTCCATTGCCCGCCCGTGCCCATCGGGATAGCGATATCGCTGTATCCGTCGGCATTGAAGTCGCCGGTCACGAGCCCGTAGGCCGGATAGAAACTGCCGAGATACATGACACCGCTCGTACCCGAGAGGATCGCTTCGGTCACATAAATGTAGCCACCATAGGGCCACTCGTAGGACATCGTGACGACCAGGTCCGCATGCCCGTCGCCATTGAAATCCGGCGCCATGCCATGATTGCGGCCGCCACCGTCGCCGACGATCGCAATCGAGGCGCCCGCGTCGACCAGTACCGTGGCCGTGGAACTGAACGTCCCGCCCCAGACCCGCAGCCGGTACAGCAACTGCGTGCCGTTGTTCCAGACTAGATCTTCCAGACCGTCACCGTTGACGTCCAGCGCACGGGCCTCCAATACGCCAGCGGCCGAAACGCCTGTATTGACCGCGGCGGCAAACCCGCTCGTCGTGCCCTTGATGAACCAC
>JAGRJB010000363.1 GCA_020442965.1 Pseudomonadales bacterium | reverse complement strand
CGAGGCTCTCGAGCATCGAGGTCTCTTCACCACAAATGTAGGCGCCGGCGCCCAGGCGAATCTCGATATCAAACGCTCTACCGCTGCCTAATACACTGCTACCCAGGTAGTTGCCGGCACGCGCGTTCGCGATTGCGTCCAACAGCACTCGATGTGCGTGTGGATATTCGGCGCGCAGATAAATGTAGCCCCGGGTCGCACCGACCGCGAGGCCGGCAATGGTCATCCCTTCCAACAATGAGAACGGATCGCCTTCCATCAACATGCGATCGGCGTAGGTGCCGGAATCGCCTTCGTCTGCGTTGCAGGCGACATACTTCTGGGTAGCTGGCGTATCGAGCGCCGTTTGCCATTTGATACCGGTCGGAAACGCGGCGCCGCCGCGGCCGCGCAGGCCCGAATCCTTGATGCACTGAACGATGCCGGCGGGTGTCAGGGCGAGCGCCCGTTTCAATCCGTCATAGCCACCACGCCTGACATAGTCGTCGACCGCAACGGGATCCACGATGCCGACGCGCTCAAACGTCTCACGCCGCTGGCGCTGCAAATAAGGGATCTGCTCGGTCACGCCGAACGACAGGGCGTGTGCGCCGCCGGCCAAGAAACCTGACTTGAACAGGCTGGGCACATCGGCAGCACTGACTGGACCATACGCAACGCGCCCCGCTGCACACTCGACTTCCACCAGCGGCTCGAGCCAATACAAGCCACGTGATCCGTTGCGTTTGATCTGCACGTCGATGCTGTGACCCAGCGCCGCAGCCCGGATCGCCTGCGCGACCTCCTCGGCACCCAAGGCGAGCGCCGCAGCATCGCGGGGCACGTAAACGACCGCCGTCATGGGTCGGTCCGCTTCGCAGCGATCACTTCATCGAGCCGCTCCGGCGTGACACGCCCGATCAGCATCTCATCGATCATGATCGCCGGTGAACACGCGCAGAGCCCGAGGCAGAAAACCGGCTCCAGACTGAATAGACCATCGGCTGTGGTCTGATGGAAATCGATACCGAGACTTTCGCGCGCCCGCTGCTCGATCTGCGTACCTTTCATCGATTGGCAGGATTCCGCGCGACAGATACGCAACACGTGCCGCCCGGGCGGGCTGGTGCGGAAATGCTGGTAGAAGCTAACTACCCCGTGCACTTCGGCACGTGAGAGATTCAGCACCGCGGCAACGATCGGCACCGCCGCCGGCGGCAGGTAGCCCCACTCATCCTGAATCGCGTGCAAGACGAGCAGCAGCGGACCGGGCTGGTCCTTGTATCGACTGGCGATTGCCTGAATCTGGCCATCCATCGAGCGGAGTCTCGCACTCGCGAATCGATGCAGCAAGCAAGCCCGGCAGCGCATTGCACCGCCCAGACCCGCCCCGAGCCGTAGTCTCACCTCGGCACAGACGACGCCCACCCGCTCTCCGGGAGACCCACATGGCCGTCGATCGACGTGCCGAGAGCTCTCCGGCCGCCGGGACGCAAGCGCAACTTTGACTGGCAAGGGTCGATCCACCCTCCCGAAGGTCATTCGCGGCAACCGCGCATGAAGGCCGACGCCAGGATCACCTACACGCTGATGTGGTCGCGACCATTGTCGACGGATCCGGCGTCAATGCTTCGTCATCCGAAGCTACGTGGTCCTGCAACCAGCTCTCGACGGCGTGATCACGTGCCGGATATGTGCACCGCCAGTCACGAATTGCTCCGCTCTCGGTGGCATACCCGCAAGCGGCGACGCGCGCCGAATTGGCGCGATCGGGTCGGTAGCGCGCTAGTAATGGCAGGTGGATGTCCATACGATGTTTGCCTGGCCACCCGTTCTTTGCTTTGAGGAAACCAACATGATGATTTCTCGTCGTACGGTATTCAGCGGCATTGCAAGCCTGTTGGCTACCCACAGGATCTACGCGGCCGAGAGCTCACCACCCTCGATGCTCGACGAGGCAATGCGCGGCACGACGACACCTGGTATGGCAGCGTTGGTGATCCGCAATTTCAAGACCGAGCGCGAGCTTGTCAGCGGCGTGCGGAGACTTGGTGCGCCCGAGCACGTGGCGCGCGGCGATCGCTGGCATCTTGGTTCCGATGGCAAGGCGATGACCGCGACTCTGATCGCACGACTCGTCGAGCGCGGTATTCTGAACTGGGAGAGCCCACTGGAGCAGCTGCTGCCGGCCATGGCGAGCACGATGCATCCTTCCTACCGAGACGTGACCTTGGTCGAACTGCTCTCCCACCGCGCGGGTCTGCCCGAGAACCACGACGACCTGCGCTTCTTCAATAGCTTCTACGACGACACCGCAGCATTGCCGACACAGCGCCTGCGCTACGTGGCAACTGCGCTGACCGATGCGCCGGTCACAGCAAAGCGCGGCGAACCTGCCTATTCGAACACGGG
>JAGRJB010000362.1 GCA_020442965.1 Pseudomonadales bacterium | reverse complement strand
TGGAAGGGCGTTATCAAGAAGATGAAATCAGGGAGGATCAGGTTAATAAGGGACTATCTACCCCGATTTCTCCAGCCACACTGGACAACTTCTTACCTCGAGCGACTTTTAGATACGAGCCTTCTGATATGGCAACGCTGTACATCACCTATGCTGAAGGAAACCTCCCAGGTGGTTTCAATGCATCAGTCGCGGCTCTGGACGATGCTCAGCGCGCCCAGCTGGAGGCATTGGCCCCTGGTACCGGCGTTACGTATGGTGAGGAATCGCTAAAGAACTATGAGCTCGGGTGGAAACAGACTCTGGCCGGAGGTCGAGCGGCTTTCAACCTGGCCACGTTTTTCATGAAACGAGAGGATGAGATTATTCGTGCGAATGAACTATTAACAGATTCCACTCCCGGTGCTCCCAATCCATACACAACAGTGTTTTTCAATTCAAATGGGGCATCGACGGATATCTATGGGCTCGAAATTGATGGCACTTGGAATGCGACTGACAACCTGTCACTGCAGGGTTCATTCGCGTACGTTCACGCCGCAATCGCATCATACCCAGCAACGGGAGCAGGTACCGGCGACTTTGGCGATATATTTGGATCAGCCGCGAACGTAGAGGGGCAGCGTGCATCGCGTTACCCACCGGTGATGGGTTCATTAAGCGCCACCTACGAGGCAGAAATGAGTCCTCGCGCAGGGTTCGACGCATGGTACGTCCGGGGCGATGCTTACTACACTGGAAAATACTGGGACTCGATTGCTAACGTGTCAGAGGTTGAATCCGCTCTTGATGCAAACCTCCGCTTCGGTATTCGCGGTGAAAACATGGGTCTTGAGTTTTTTGTTACCAACGTGTTGGACGAAGACGCGCCAGCATCCGCCAATAATTTCTCCGACCTGAGTTTCGCTCCACGAAGGCTTCCGGGAGGACTCTTCGATTTCTCTCGAGAAGGCGTGCAGATGGCGTTACGCGACAAGCGGCAGTTTGGGGTGCGGGTCAACTATGTTTTTGATTAGTGAGAATCGTTTGACGGCGGGATCAATAGACCCCGCCGACGGGCGAGGAAGGGCTGCTGATTTACGCCGAAAAGCAATTCGGTAGCTACGCCAAACTGACTCTACGAGCCTGTAATTAGTACTGTGTTACTGCGTATAACAAGTCCGTAATTGAGAAAGATGAGCAGTCGTTGAGTGAGGATGTGCATTCCGAGCCATGCCCGGCTGAGCTGCTAATTTGAGTATCTCAATAATCGAGGAGAGCATGAGCATGAGTAGTCATACGAAAGGCGGAAACATGACCCGCAGAGATGCCCTGGCCAGGTCTGGGGCTGGGGCGCTGGGTTTGGCCGCACTGGCCGCGGCGCCGGCCAGTGTGCAGGCAGCTCAAGCTGCAGAGTATCCGGAACTGCCCGTCATGAAAGACGGCGTCTATCCAATCAAGCCCTTGCGCCAGGACAACATCAGGGTCTCTGCGATACAGACCGTGACCCGGTCTGTTGATGTCAAAAATCTAAAAGCAACCATGAAAGAGAACCTTGATCACATGCTACGCATGATCGATCTTGCACAGAATATGCCTGAGGAGTGGGGTTCCACTCGCCGGTGGGGCGCAAAGCAGGACCTGCTTTGTTTTCATGAATTCCCCTTACAGGGCTTTCAGCCCTGGATTCGGAAGGAGATGAACCAAGTAGCTATTGACCTGCCTGGCCCGGAATCCGAAGCCATTGGAGAACGTGCCAAGCGCTACGGGTGCTATATCACTTTTGGATGTTACTCGCGCGACAAGGATTGGCCCGATCATGTGTTCAACATGTCAGTAATTATCGGGCCCTCCGGTGAGATTGTTGCGAAACAAATGAAGTTCAAGAACGAAATGGGTATGGAGGCATATTTCGGTGCCCCGATTGGTTTGATGTCCACCACAATTTATGATGTTCTGGACCGCTACGTTGAAATGTACGGATGGGATGCCGTAGTCCCGGTGGCCCGCACCGATATCGGCAATATTACGGTGACATCGGCTGGCCGCAGTGTTCTGCTTGACCAGGTTCTTGCCATGAAGGGATGTGAGATCGCGGTTCTGTCCGTCACTGGCGGCAGCAACCGCGCCCGGGCTGAATCTTCCGCACGCAGCTTGAGCATGTATACCGTTGGAATCAGCAATTCAATTTCATTCGGCAATCCGGGCTGGGTGGAAACTGCCGGTGCGCGGGACGCTGGTACGGTTATATGTGGTCCCAACGGAGTGCTCGCAGCCACGGTTTCGCATCATGAGGATATTGCAACCGCAGCCATTCCAATGGCGGAGTATCGGCGCACTCGACGGCCCCCGGAAATTCCAATTGAGATGTACTTGCCAGTGCTGATGCAGTACCAGCCGAAGTACAAGAAGAATGCCTTTATGGAGTATCTGCCGAACGATTATTTCGACTCTGGTGAATTCTTTTACAAGCGGTTGGGCTGGATGTAACGGCTGTTGCGGCTGCAATCTCGGTTGACCTGGCGGCTGAAATCAATGAGATGTCGTCGGGTCAACCCCTGCGCCAGGGGATTCCGATCAGGAATTTTACGATCGCTTCCACTGATGACCGTCGCTTGCATGCCAGTCTGGGTTAGGTGCCCCGCTCGCGCGACATCGTGCTCAGCCGACAAAGACTCGAGAACAACACGTAGCAGATAGTTATACGGACCCGGTGCGAGCGTTCATCCAAAGCTGATACAAATTATGGCAGTAGCTCGTCGGCGAAAATTGCCGTGGCAGGTTCGTGGCCCGCCGAATACCGGCCGCGATACATCCCCAGATCGTTGATCGCAAACGCGGGCTCGCCTGTCACACCCATTGCGATCAACCCCCCGTCGCCGCCAATGGAGCCGACTTCCATGATCGCGTCATGCGCAGCGGCAGCCAGATTCTGACCGTTCCAGCGCACGCGGTCGCACACTTGACGCGCGGCCGTGTCACGAATGAAATACTCGCCCGAGCCGGTTGCCGACACCGCGCACTCGCCATCCTTGGCATAGGTTCCGGCGCCGATAACAGGTGAATCGCCGATGCGGCCCCAGCGTTTGCCGGTCATGCCGCCGGTCGAAGTTGCTGCGGCGAGATGCCCGAGGTGATCGAGCGCAACGGCGCCGACGGTGCCATACAAGTGCGTTTTGTCCAGCACCGCCACGTTCTTGCGGCGCCATTCGAGCAACTGCTGCCAACGCTCCTCAGTCTTGAACCACGCCGGATCAACCTGCTCCAGACCCCGCTCGAGCGAAAACTTGTCGGCGCCATCGCGTGCCAGCATGACGTGCGGCGACTTCTCCATGACCGCGCGCGCCAGACTAACAGGGTGTCGCGTGCGGGTAACGCCAGCCACGGCGCCCGCGCGCTGCGTTGCACCGTCCATGATCGATGCATCAAGTTCGTTGCGCCCGTCTGCTGTGAATACAGCGCCGCGGCCTGCATTGAACAGCGGATCGTCCTCGAGCAGGCGGATCGCCGCCTCGACGGCATCCAGGGCGCTACCACCACGCTCGAGCACGGCACCGCCTGCCCGTAGCGCCGCGTCAAGACTGGCTCGATAGGCGGCGACTTTCTCAGCTGACATTTCAGCGCGATCGAGTACGCCCGCACCTCCGTGTATCGCTAACGACCAACGTGGCACCTCCGACAACTCACCGTGAACTACCGCGTATACTCGTTCGAATGCCGGAGCTGAAACGGTACGCCGAAGCACGTTCAGCGTGGACTGAGGCCCCGCTCCCACCGCTTCGACACGTCGCAGTTGCAATGGCCGACCTGGCATTTGCGCATCAGCAGCCAGATCGGCCTTGACCAGCCACGCCGCACCGTTTGGCTCGGTGGAGTAGACGTGGGCCGAGCCATCCGGCTCGACCGCCACGGCAGCACTTTCGTCTACTCCCAAGCCCCACAACTGTGTGTTCTGATCTTTCGTCAGTGCGTGAGCTTTGGCTAGAAACGCCAATAATCGCCCGAGCCGATCGCGCTCTCTGAAATGCGTATCCGTGACGATGCCGCGCAGCAAACTAATGTGCAGGAAGTTCTGCTCGATCGTGTTGGCAGGACCGAGTGGATCGGCGAGAGCTTCAGCGCTCTTGATGCTGCCGTCGTCCATGGCGCCGTAGAGAAACTCGCCCAGTATCGCCAAGCCGGCGCTGGTGCCGCCGAGCGGCTTGTTAGCCGCCACGTGTGCATCCAGAGCTGCGGCAACTGGAGTGTCTTCCCAGTACCGAACGTAACGCGCCTGATCACCGCCCGCGATAAAAATGCCGTCGGCTTTGGCGAGACTTGCGAGTATGCGCTTATCCGTTGCGGCACCCCGTCCGGTGAAGACGAAAGTCTCCACTGACGTCACACCACCCACGTCGCGATAGAACTCATCGGCCACTTCCGGGCCTTGGGAGGCGCGCAAGACCACGATATGCCCATTGCCGGCTTTCCTGATAAACCAACGTAGTGCATCAACGTTGCGGTCCCCGCCGCCCATGAGCAGCAGGCCGCCCGTCACTTGACCCGGCGTGCGCGCTGCGAGGTCACCGACCTTGAAGTAGCGATAGTCCGCGGCGCCAGCGATCGACGCACCGCCGCAAATCAGTAGCGGCAATAAGGCGATCGAACGCACGAGTCCGGTAGGTATGATCATTACGATGTCCTCAAAGGCCTGTTAGGTAGCGCAGTTGTGGCGGGCTAGCAACGCCATTGCAAAATGCTACGCGTTAGCGTGAAATGACTGCCACAATCGTGGCCTCAATTCGAGCGTAATGCCAGAGTTGCGGGTCCACGGGTCTAACTACGAGGTATCGGCGTGAGCAAACAGGTTGGCAGGTTTCTGTTCGCCGCAGCAGCGGTCGCGATCTTTCCCTTGACACAGCCTATTGCAGCACAGGAATCACCCGTCGCGCAAAATGGACTGGAAGAGGTAACGGTAATCGGATCGCGCATTCGCCGGGCTTTGGACCAGGGACCGGCACCGGTACTGACCATCGACGCGGATACGATCCGCAGCAATGGCTACACCAGCATCCCCGACGTCTTGCGAGCGGTCACACAGAATGGCGGTGAAACGCAGAGCCAGCAATCGTTCAGCGGTGCCTCCTTTACACCCGGCGCCCAGCAAGTCGATCTGCGTGGCCTGGGCCCAAACCACACGCTCGTCCTCGTGAACGGCCGGCGCATCGCCGATTTTCCGCTGCCGTTCCAGGGACGCAGCAATTTCACGGACATTTCCAGCATCCCGTTGGGCCTGGTCGAACGCGTCGAGGTCCTGAGCGGCAGTGCATCCGCCATCTATGGCTCAGATGCAATCGCGGGCGTGATCAACTTTCAACTGAAAAAGAAGGTTGACGGTACGACCTTGGACTATCGCGCCGGCGTGACCGAAGCCGGTGGCGGCGCGTCCCACCGCGGCACATTGACCACCGGCTACGCCACCGACAGGTTTCACGTCGCCGGCGGTGTCGAGTACCTCTATCAAGAGCCGCTGTGGGCGTATCAGCGACGCATTCAAGACAGCACGGCCGACAACCCGACCACCACGGTGCCACTCGCCAGACGGGTCTTTCTTCGCTACAACCCCGACCAAGACATCTATGTCGATCCTGGCCAAGCCACTTGTGCGTCATTGGCTTCCCTCAATGACGGCTCCAACTACTACGCCTCGCGCCCGCGCTACGGCGAGTTCGACGATGCGCTGGACGACTATGGCCCTGGCTATTTCTGCGGCAGCAACACAGCCATCGGCTACGGCACGATTCTCTCCGAGCGTAAGGGCTTCAACAGCTTCGTGACGACTGGGTTTGCGCTCTCGGACCGTACGGAGTTCTTTGCAGACATTCAGTTCGGTATCAGCGACGTTGCGCTGATGCCCGATGTGTTGTCCTGGGGCTTCCAGAACGCCGCAGGCAGCAGCGATGCGACTTTCTTCAACAGTTTCGACGGTGTTCTGGATGACTGGCAACGCCAGTTTACGCCAGAGGAATCCGGCGGCTTCCGCAACACCATGACCCGCAATCGGCAGACCACCTTCAGCGTAACGCCCGGCATCAAGGGTGACCTGGGCGAGCAATGGCAGTACGAGCTATCGTTCAATCACAGCGAGTATCGGGCGAAGGTGAAGTTTCCTGAGGTCATAGCTTCTGCCGCTAACACCCTGTTTTTGGGGTCGCAGGAAGGCATCGACGCCGCTAGTGGCTATCCGATCTTCAATGCCGACCCCGCCAGACTGTACACGCCGCTTAGCCAAGCCGAGTACGACAGCATCGCGGTCTACAGCATCTACAATCCCAAGAGCTGGACGGACAATTTCTCGGCCACGATCAACAGTCGCGAGCTGTTCAGTCTGCCGGCGGGTCCGGTTGGATTCGCGGCGGTCGGCGAATACGGCAAACAGGCCTATGACCTCAACCCCGACCCCCTCGCCCTGACTAACTACTACTATGACCTGAAAGACAGCGATGGCGAGGGCAGCCGCAAGCACTGGGCCCTGGGTGGCGAGTTGCGGGCTCCGCTACTCAAGACCTTGGAGCTGTCAGCCGCCGCCCGGTACGATAGCTTTCGTTTCGCGGGTCGGGACGTCGGCAAATTCACCTTCAACGGCGGCATCGAATTCCGCCCGCTCAGGAGCGTGCTGATCCGCGCAGCGTACGGCACGGGATTTCGCGCGCCGGACCTGCACTACGTCTTTACGGGCCCAGGCAACACCAGCCCGGCTGCAACTGATTACTACAGATGCCGCACAGAGGAGCCTGACGAAGCCATCGGCGATTGCAGCTACGCCGACAACACGATCACCGCGCAGCGCACCGGCAATCGGGACCTCGAGCCCGAGACAAGCAAGTCAATCAATGCGGGTATCGCATGGGCGCCTAACGAGCAGTTTGACGCCTCGATCGACTACTTCAGCGTCGACATGTCGGATCAGGTGAACGACCTGCGCGTCGACGGCATCTTGCGCGACGAGGCCGACTGTCGAATCGGCACAACGAACGCCGGCACACCGGTCGCCGTCAATTCACCAACCTGTCAGGACGCCATCGCCCGCGTGATCCGCTTCGCCTCTGGCGTCAATGCGGGCGCGCTGGATGCCGTAGCGGTCAATCCCATCAATACGTCCCGCGAAAAGACCACGGGTTTCGATTTGGCCATGAACGGGCGATGGCCGACGCCCATCGGCCAGTTGTCCTTGTCGCTCAGTCACACGCATGTCATTACACACAGCTTCATCCAGTATGCGGGCGACCCGACGATCAACAAGCTGGCGTTCGACAGCGGCTACGATATTCCCCGCGACAAATCGACTGCTAGCGTGGGCCTGAAAACGGGCCCACTCAAAGTCACGCTCGAGGGGCGCCGTCTTGGCAAGCTGCCTAACTATGATGAGAACGCCTACATCCGGTCGAGCACGCTCTTCAATTCAACGCTGCAGTACGATTTCAGCGACCACCTGCGAACGTCGTTCAGCATGATCAACATGACCGACGAGAATCCAGTGAAAGATCCAACGTACGCGAGCTATCCGTACTACGACATCAGCTGGTTCGACAGCGTCGGTCGCAGCTTCTTCTTGCAGCTGACCTACAAATTGGGCGGCGCGGCTCTCTAGGCGGACTGGCGGGTGGTCACCAGGCGTGATTGCGGCTGATATCGCATCGTTGCGGCATGTCGTGACAGCGAAATGCTGGCGGTACGGCGTCCTGAAATCGGATACCGAGTGCGCGCTGACGACGTTGGTTTCCGGCACCCGCTCGGCTGGCGCACGCACAGCATAGCCGATGCGTGGACCTGAGCCGCCCCGCTTGTCCTTGGCGGATAGCGTTCACACTGCCTCACCGCCGCGTGCCATTTTGATTCGCATCGCGCGACGCGGCGCCGACAATGATCCGCGCGCTGCGTCGATGCGTCCAATAGGCAACAGCCCAATCGACTAACACGACAACGCGATTTCGAAAGCCAATGAGAAAATAGATATGGGCAAACAACCAGATCCACCAGGCCAACCAACCTGACATTCGCACCGGCCCGAAATCGATGACCGCGGCGCGCCGACCAATCGTTGCTAACGATCCGAAGTGCCGGTAGTGGAAGGGCGCGATCTGTTGGCCAGCGAGTCGCGCCCGCAGAGCGTTCGCGACGTAGTGACCCATCTGTTTCGCCGCCGGTGCAACGCCCGGAACCAGGCCAGCTGGTCCTTCGACGTGTGCCAAATCACCGGCTACGAAGACTTCCGGATGTTTTGGAACACTCAGGTCGGGGGCGACGATCACGCGACCAGTCCGGTCCAGCTCGGCGTCAAGCAGGGTTGCAATGGGCGACGCTGCCACAC
>JAGRJB010000361.1 GCA_020442965.1 Pseudomonadales bacterium | reverse complement strand
ATCCGAAGCCGAGGCGAGCAAACGCTTCCAGGCCGAACTCGGTGGCTTCGAAGTCAAGCCCGGTGCGCGGCATCTCATCGCAGGTCGCCCGACGGAAGTCATTCCCGCTGTTGCAAAGAAGACGCGCAGCTCGATCGTCATCATGGGCGCCGTGTCCCGATCCGGACTCAAGCGGATCTTCGTCGGCAATACCGCTGAATCCGTCATTGACTCTCTGAGTTGCGACATCCTGATCGTGAAGCCGCAGCGTTTCGAGGCCAAAGTGCCGCGCACGAGTCGCGGAGTACAGATTCTGTCGGCTGCCGCCACGCCCTGACAGGCGCAGCCGCTCAGTGTGAACGCCGATCACCCCATCATGCGCCACAGGGTCTGATCGACAACGTCCGGATCAGTCGTATCGACAACTAACACATCCAGGCCCTCAGTCGCCGTAACCGGCTCGGCGTGCGCGCGCTGCCAAGCCAGCACGGCGAGGTCCGCGTCCGAAGGGTCGTCGCCGGACCGCTCTCGTGCTAACAGGCGTTGTTGCAAAACGTGATCTGGCGCACGACACTCGATCAGTCTCGGTCTAGTCGCGAACCGCGCGCCCAGAGCGACAAATTGCGCGCGCGCCGCACGCGTCATGAACGTCGCGTCTACCAGCACGGACCGCCCGCCCCGCAGGACAGCGGCCGCGAGTTCCAGCAAATGCGCGTACGTCGCGGCCGTCTGATCGGACTGGTAGAGTCCCTCACCTGGCCGCGACCCCGATCTCTGCTGCGCAGTCAGCCCGGCGCGACGCTTGCGTTCAAGGTCGGATCGCAGCTGAACCGCCGGCATCGCAAGCGCCAACCGTTCAGCTAACCAGGACTTGCCTGAGCCGGACAACCCGTGCATCAGGATCAGTTCGGGCGACGCTCGAGCGAGGCGGGTCGCCGCTTGATCGATATAGCGATCCCGGTGCTGGCGTAATGCGGCTTGATCGCTGACGGACTGCCGCTGCAGACTGAGGCTGCACACCTTGGCACGCACCAACGCGCAGTGCGCCTCGAACAGATCTAACAGCTCGACCGCCTGATAGTCGCCGGTCTCCGCCAGCCAGCCGTTGACAAAGGCACTCGCGAGATCGGCGCGTCCGAGCACTTGCAGATCCATCGCAAGAAAAGCGACCTCTTGCGCAACGTCAATTGTCCGAAACTCCGGTTCGAACTCCAGACAGTCGAAAGCGGTCAGCTGATTGCCAATACGTGCGACGTTGCGCGTGTGCAGGTCGCCGTGACACTCCCGTATGAAGCCAGTGCGCGCCCGTTGCGCAATCAGGCCAAGCCTGGTCTCCAATTGTCGACGTAGTCGTACAGCAATACGATCGAGCGATGCGCGTGCGGCGCTTGTGGACAACGCGGCACGACACTCCGTGATATTCCCCAGCACCACACGACTGGTACGATCGGGCTCACGCCTGTTTGCAGCAACGGGCGCGGTAGCGTGCAATGCGCCCAAGCTGGCACCGAACCCACGCAACTCATCAGTGGAAACGGCCTGGCGTTCGACGAGCGACGCAAGTTCCTGAGCCGGATCGAATTGCCGCATGCGCACGGCGTACTCGATGATCGTGCCCGCACCGCCCATGTGGATCGTGCCGTCGCGACGCGCGATCGGGCAAACATCCAGGTACAGGTCCGGCGCATAGCGCCGATTCAGCCGCAACTCCTCGCGACAGTAGAACTCGCGACTTGCCAGCGAGCGAAAATCCACAAACGAATACTGCACGGGCCGCTTGATCTTGTAGGCGTAATCGCCAGTCAGAAGTACCCAGGAGATATGGGTTTCGATCAGCTCGATCGTGCCCACGCGATGCGGGTATGCACGGCCGTCCAGCAGCGCCGCGAGCGGCGGCGGTAGGGTCGCGAGCGAATCTCCTCGATCAGTCACCATCGCAACGGCAGCCTCCGACACCTCGACAGATCGCACTATAGAGCCCGGGAACGTGGCACCGCGTCGGTAATAGCCGTGATCAGAGGCTCCTTGTCGGCTGCACTTGCCCCGCTCACCACCGCCCGCTAGCCTGTTGCGATGGCGGATCAGCTTCAACTCTACTGGCAGCCGGGATGCACGAGCTGCCTGCGGACGCGCGAGTTCCTGATGGAAAACGGCGTCGACTTCGAATCGATCAATGTTCGCAGCGATGGCGCGGCCTTGCGATCATTGGCTGCGCGCGGGCTGCGCAGCGTGCCGGTCCTGCTGCGGGGCGAACACTACGTGCTGGCACAAGATCTCGATGAAGTGGCGCGCTTTGT
>JAGRJB010000360.1 GCA_020442965.1 Pseudomonadales bacterium | reverse complement strand
TCGAGGTCTTGCGCGGACCGCAGGGCACCTTGTACGGACGAAACACGAGCGGTGGCGCAGTGCGTGTCATCACCAAGCGCCCTGACAACGAATTCGCCGGTAGCATGGAAGCGAGTTATGGCGAGTACGATCGCTGGTCCTTGCGCGGCTCGGTCAATGTCCCGGTCAGCGAAACCTTCCAAGGCCGATTTAGCGCACTCGTTGAGAAGGGGGACGGAATCACACGCAACGTGATCTTGAACAAGGACGTCAATGATCGCGACAATTGGGGCGCTCGCGCAGCCTTCCGGTGGCTGCCGGCCGACGCGGTTGAAGTGAACCTTGCCTATGACTACTACCGTGCGGAGAACCAGGGCGTCTACGGATTCGATATCGCTGGGCTTGCGCACCCGGTAGCCAGTGACTACTTTATCTCAACGAGTGGCGATCACACTTACAACATCAGCCATACAGACGGCGGCTCGCTGACGGTCGACTGGAAAATAAGCGACACGATGGACTTCACGTCGATCACAGGTGTGCGCAACATCTATCAGATCTATGAATTGGATTTCACGGATCAGCCCATTCCGATCTTCAAGCTCTGGACAGAAAACGACACGGACCAGGTCACACAGGAATTCCGACTGAGCGGCAACGTGCAGGACAATCGTCTGAAGTATGTCCTGGGCGCTTACTACTACGACGAGAAGAGCAAAGCATTCATCGGTGATCAGATCAATCTGGCGCCGGCACCCGGTGTTCGTGTGCCGTTGCCCTTCTTTCGCCGCTACTACGACGTATCGTCGAAGAGCTACGCGGCCTTCGCGGAAGTGAATTATAACCTAACAAACAAATTTACCTTGACGCTGGGCGGACGCTATACCAAAGACGACAAGTCACTCGGCATCGAGCAATGGATCGGCGGGCCGTTTGCGTTCACACCGCCCGGCGGCGGTGCACCGGGGTTTAACACCGCGTCGCTCGAAGCGCAGGGCGTTCCGATGACTATCAAGGATAACAACTTCTCTGGTAAGGCTGGGCTTCAATACCGATTCACGGATGACATCCTGGCGTACGCTACGTATTCACAGGGCTACAAGAGCGGTGGTTGGTCCGCGCGCACCAATAGCGCGGCTGAATTCGTCGATTTCAGTCCTGAATACTTGGACTCCTATGAGATTGGCGTCAAGACTACAGTCCTCGATGGTCGGGCGCGATTGAACTACACCGCTTATTACTATGATTACACTGACTTCTTCGCCACGGCGACGGGAACCAACGGTAACTTCATCGTGACCACCCAGGACGCTGAGTTCTACGGCTTCGAGTTCGAGGGGACTGCGCGACTCTCGAGCGAGCTCGATCTGTTTGCGGCGATCGGTGTGCAGGACGGCGAGTACAAGGGCGTTTCGCCGCTCGTGTTTGGCACCGCCATCGGAAAAGTACCGCAGCGCATGCCGAAACTAACGACCAAGGTGGGTGGTACCTACACCAAGCCATTGCAGAATGGCAACGCGGTTCGGTTGAGTGCCGACTACACCTTCCTCAAAGACCACTTCACCAACCTGCAGGACTCGCCGCTTGGCAAATCCGGAAACGTCGAGGTTTGGAATGCGTCGGCCGCCTACGAGTTGAATGACAGCAAGTACTCGATCGCGCTCTCATGCAAGAATTGCTTTGACAACCGGTATCTGGCGCAGTCGTTTGACTTTGCGGGAATCAATTTCATCGAGGTTTATCCCGGTGATCCGCGCACGTGGCTGGTCAGCGTGAAGGCTAAGTTCTGAACAGAGCATAGAGAGGTGATTCGCACGGTGCGATGAACGACTCGGGCTCGACCAACAGAACCGCGGCGCCGACCTCGGCGGCGGCGGACGGAGGCGTTCCGTGGCCGAAGGAGGCGCTCGGTTGGTACGCGGTGGGCGTGCTAACAATAGCCTATATCCTGTCGTTCATTGATCGCTCGATTATTGCGTTGCTCGTGGGACCGATACGTGCCGATCTTGGCGTGACCGACACGCAGCTCAGCCTGCTGCAAGGATTCGCGTTCGCGATCTTCTATACGACGCTTGGAATTCCGATGGCGCTGCTTGCTGACCGGCTGAATCGGCGCAACATAATTGCCGCTGGTATCCTGTTCTGGAGCGTAGCGACAATGCTGTGCGGTGCGGCCAAATCGTACTGGCAGTTGTTTGCGGCGCGTATTGGCGTGGGC
The DNA here is from genome assembly GCA_020442965.1 of Pseudomonadales bacterium. Taxonomy (GTDB): domain Bacteria; phylum Pseudomonadota; class Gammaproteobacteria; order Steroidobacterales; family Steroidobacteraceae; genus CADEED01. Next base: position 878 of record JAGRJB010000360.1, on the reverse strand, counting down.
GTGGGCGAGGCGGTGCTGTCGCCGTCGGTCTATTCCATGATTTCTGATTTGTTCCCGCCGCATCGCCTGGGACGCGCGCTCGCCGTCTATACAGTCGGCGCATTTGCCGGCGCCGGGCTGGCGTTTCTCATCGGCGGCGCTGTGATCGGCAGTGTCGCTAGTGGCGCGCCCGTGTGGTTGCCGCTGGTAGGGGAAGTCCGTCTCTGGCAAATGGTGTTCATGATTGTGGGGGCTCCAGGTCTCGTCATTGCGCTCTGGGCAATGACGCTGCCGGAACCTGCGCGTCGCGGCGCGAAGCAAGCCGCACCATCGCCACGGCTACGCACGGCTTTCGCTGCGCTGCTCGCCCACATGCGCGCCAATCGGCAGACCTACGTCTCGCATCTGGCGGGATTCTCACTGCTCGGCGTCGTGTTCAACGGGACTATGTCCTGGTTCCCTGCCTATCTGACGCGCGTGTTCGAGATACCCCCGGGAAGATCCGGACTTTGGATCGGCTCGTTGTTGTTGGTATTTGGGTCACTCGGCGTGCTGATCGGCGGGTGGTTGACTGATCGCTGGCGAGAACGTGGCCACAGTGATTCGAGCATGCGGGTCGGTCTCTTCAGCGCGTTGTGCGCGATTCCGTTTGGCTTCGGTACGACGCTCACTTCATCCTTCGCGCTCTGTTTGATCGGTTTCGCGGGATTGATGTTCTTTACCAGCATGCCCTATGGGGCAGCGGCTACTGCCATCCAGTTAGTGACCCCGCCGCGGATGCGTGCGACGGCTTCATCCTTGTATCTGTGCTGCTTGAATCTGGTTGGGCTCGGCGGTGGCGCGACGCTCGTTGCCCTATTCACCGACTACCTGTTCCAGAACGATCTGGCTGTTGGGAA
>JAGRJB010000359.1 GCA_020442965.1 Pseudomonadales bacterium | reverse complement strand
GCCCCATTTCGTGTTCCCACAACTGCCCTGAGGTGGGGTTGAAGGCGAGGCCGAGTGCGTTGCGAATCCCCAGCGCCCAGATATCGCCCCGGGCACCGGCCTGATTCACGAACGGATTGTCGTCCGGAATGGATCCATCGGCGTTGATGCGGACGATCTTGCCGATATTGGAACCGAGATCCTGTGCCGGCTCGAAACGCTGCCGGTCCCCAGAGGAGATAAACAGTTTGCCGTCGGGCGAGAACGCCAGCCGTCCGCCAAAGTGGCCGCGGCCGATGGTCTTCGGCTCCTGTCGCCAGATCGTTTTCGCGTCCTGCAGCTGCAGGCCATCGAGTCTGCCGCGTGCCACGGCCGCGCCCTTGAGTACCGTGTCAGCCAGGTCCTGGAACACGCCCAGACGGGGATCGGCCTGGTCGCTGTCAACGTCGGGCTGCTGCCCGGCCGCTTCGGCGTAGGAGAGATAAACCCAGCCGTTGCGCGCAAAGTCCGGATCGATCGTCACGCCAAGCAGGCCACCTTGGTCCTGGTAATCGACTGCGGGGACTCCCTTGATCGGTTCCGACAGCTTGCCATCCGCGTACACGCGCAGGCGCCCGGGCTTTTCGGTGATCAACAGCCTGCCGTCCGGCAGAAAGACCATACCCCAGGGATTGTCGAGTTGCGCCAGACGCTCCACGGTCACGGGACCGGATTGGGTCGACACCGTGGGTGCGAGCTGGGTTTGCTGCGCCGCGTGTGCCTGTGCTGCAACGCCTCCCCCAAGAACTGCCACAGAGCTGCACACCAGCGCCACCCGCATAGGCCTCGCAAGAAGATCGTTTACGTGAGTAAGGAACCGATTGGTGATCAAGTGAATCTCCTGAGCGTTCTTGAGACGTTGAAACGGCTCGGAATATTTCCGACCACTGAAAATGAAGGGCTAAGCTGGGCGCGCAACGGGCCTTAACTTATTCTGAGGTCATTATCGATAGTGCCGGAAGTCTTTGAAACTCGGGGTTCTACTTAGCAACCCGTGGTTTGTCACCAGAACTGTCCACTACAACTCGGCTGCACCGATTTGTTAGTGCCGGATGACTTCGATTTAGCACGTTTCGACCATCGGAGCGTGCGCGATCTACTCGAGATCGCCGACCGACCATCCGCAGATCAGGTCAGAGGACTTGTTAGAATTTGTGCGTCAAACGCACGTACAGGTCGTGGTCGACCCGCGCTCGGGTGCCTTTGGGGTGCTCCAATTCGCGACGCTCGCGCACCCGTGCCTCCATCGAGGTCTTCGGCAGAAACTGCCACTGATACCTGATCTCCGCGGACCTGTCGTTAGGGCGGTAGTCGGGCGAGATCAGCCAGCCGGCGTCGGCACTGCCGACAGCGACGCCGATGTGATGGTTCGGAGCGAAATCGTACACGCTGGCCTGCACCTGCCATGCCAGACCACCCGTATCACCGGTGCCACCGGTTCCGGCGACTGCATCCCGCGGAGTTTGCGTTGCATAGCCGACCTCGGCGCCAGTGACCAGCCTGGGACCGCCAGCGCCAAGCGGCCACTCCGCAGCAACGCGAGCGTCGACGGTGATGTAGTCCTCGCGCGCGGGATCGGCCAGGCCACGGTCGGCCAGGCTGTGCGGCATCCACGTCAGCGACAGCATCCGCTGCGTGATCGGGCCCAGCCGGTGCTTGTTCTCCAGGCCGACGAACACCGTCGCGCGGCTGTTGCCATCGCTGAAGTCCAGCGGTGCGTAGGCGACACCGCCGCTACCTTTCGGATTCCGGTATTGGCCGATCACGTGGCCACGCCAGCCACCCGCTACCGGCAAGTCCAGGTGCACGCCGTCGGTCCAGTTGACGCCGACGCCGGGGCTGTCGTTTCGGTCGAGGCCCTTCGACGCTACCCCGGGTACCGAGAACGCCGTCTGGAAGCGCCCCACGCGCAGCCGCAGCCCGTCGTCAGGGGCCTGGTAGCCGAGATAGGCTTCGTCCAGAGTGATGTCGCCGAATGCGGTGCCGGTGCGGGTGGGCGCGTAGCCACGTAGGTACACGGCTGTGTCATCCTGCTCGCTGCTGAAACGGCCCGCCACCCGGGTGCGTACGGTCCAGCGTTCATCGAGGCGCCGTTCGAGAACGAGTCGCAGGCGGGCGTTGAACGAGTCCTGGTCGGATTCGGCACCGTCGCGAGCGGTTCGTTCGCTGGCGAAGTAGCCCGCGCGCAGGTCGCCGCTGAACGTCCAGTCGGTCGCGTCGGCGGGGGCACCGATAGCGCCGAGGCTGGTCGCCAGACCGGCTACAGCGAACAGCAATGAAGCGCGGGTCGCGGTGCGGCCCGTCACCGGGCCGGCCCCGACGCACTGACGTGGGTCAATCCAAGCCTACCCACTCTGATCTCTATATTTCTTCCGCGCATTAGTTGCCACACCCCTCATTGGCCGACTGTTAGTGCACCGCGTCGGTAGCCCCCGTTTCCGCTACCGCGTCCAAATGCTGATGACTGGGGCCGGCTGAGTCGAGATGAGCCACACCCTCGACAAGAGTACGTGAACCCGACAGACGCCTGCAGGTTTTGCCGGCCCTGCTCGACCGATTTCTCGGCGACCTGTATTCGTCGTCGCTGCATTATCAGGAGCATCCGAAGTTTTTGAAATTGGCGGTTCTACGTAGCACCCCGTGGTAGGCCCCAATTGCGGCTGAGGATGTCGGGCAGTAACAATCAACTTTGACCCGTGTCTCGACGTGATGCGCGAGAGCGTGTTCGACGGGTCGTCGGCCACATTGAGCGCGCCACGTCGATCCACAGTCACTCCGATCGGCCGGCCACAGGTCCCGCCATCGATTCGTTGAAAGCGGCCGGTTCACCTGCAGATCATCTATTCAGGATCACGCGGGCGTGACCAGATGCGTCGTCTTCGCCTCACTGATCAAAAAGCTGTGCACGCGCTCTTCCACCGCAAGATCGGCGTTGGTGACACGCTCGTGCAAGCGCAGGTGCTCGAGCCACGATTCGACCAGATAGGTTTCGATGAATTTGCCGCGCGCTGCGGCATCCTCAAACACGCCCCACGCGTAGGCCCCATCGCGCCGGCGCTGACCTGACAGGAGATAGAGCGCCGCGAGAAACGGTTCGCGCTGGCTCGGAATGACATCGTATTCGATGGTGACCAACACAGGGCCGGCATCATCTTCGATCGGATCCGCAACGATGGGCGTCGGCCAATGCATCGACGGCGCAAGGTCGATTGTGCTGGACCCCTGCAACTTCCAGCGCCGCGTCAGCGGAATCGCAAGCAGCGCGCACGCCGCTGCGGCGATGTGTGTCATCGACAGGCCGATGATGCTGGCCAGCCCGCCCCAAAGTGCGCTGCCGAGCGCCATGGCGCCGGAAAAGGTGGTCACATAGATTGCGAGCCCGCGTCCGCGTACCCAATCAGGCAATGCGAACTGCGCCGAAACGTTCAGACTCGACACCGCGACGATCCAACAGCTGCCGGCCAGCAGACTCGCAGCAAGCGCGGTCCACGGCTCGCGTGCGACGGCGAACATTACGAGCGCCAAGGCGGTGCCGATTGTCGCCCCTGCGACCAGGGCGTTCGGACTGAACGTCGCTCTGAGCTTGGCCAATACCATGGCGCCGACGATGGCGCCGCCGCCGATCGCACCCAACAAGATGCCGTACAGCGTTGGGCCGCCGCTGATCTGCGTGCGCGCAACGAGCGGCAACAAGGCCCAATAGGCGCTTGCGAACAGAAAGAATCCGATCGCGCGGAACAAGGTCGCGCGCAAGGGCGGATTGTTGCGTGCGTACCGCGCGCCGGTTCGAATCGCGGCAAAAAACCGTTCCGCAGGCAATCGACTACTCTGCTTCTTCTGCGGGGGACGCCACCACAGCAATCCGCCGATGCTCCCAAGGTTGGCGACCGCATTGATCCAGAACGGCGCGGCAACTCCGACGCCGACGGTCAACAGGCCCGCCAACGCCGGACCGATGGCGCGGCTGATGTTTACGCCAACACTGTTGAGGGCTACGGCCACGGGTAGTTCGTCTCTACGCTTGATCAAGAGCGGCACGATGGACTGCATCGGCGGCGCGACGATTGCAGCACCTGCGCCCAGCAGAAAGGTGAAGAGTAACAACGTGACCGGTGTGAAGCGGTCGAGCCAGACAAGTGCCGCAATCGCCGCGGACACGACCGTAATGCTGCACTCAGCCCAAATCAGCAGGCGTCGCTTGTCAACGATGTCAGCCAGAGCGCCTGCCGGCAGCGCCAGCAGAAACATCGGCAGACTCGACGAGATCTGCACCAGTGACACCAACATCGGATCGATGCTGAGATCCGTCATCAGCCAGGCCACTGCAGCCGTGTACATCCACCAACCGATATTGGTGGCGACCGTTGCGGTCCACAGCACCGCGTAGGGCGGATGGCGCAGCGGGCGCAAAGCCGCGGCTAGTGCCGAGGTGCTTTTCAAAGGCTTCACGCGGCGTATCCTAAGAACGGCGAAGAAATGACGACGGTGCCACTAACAACGCGCGCTGCCAGACACTCGCGCGCATGATGGGGCGATCGCGCCGCAAGAGCAAACCGTTTCGACACAGCGCGCTGCTGGCTGCCGTTGGGATCGCCTACCGAGTCCGCCAGGTTCTGAGCCTGGGCAATACCATGCCGCCGACGTTGGTGCCGCCGCTGAGCACGCGCCATGCGCCCTGGTGAAGTAGTCATGCGCCTACAGACAAGCCCTGCCTGGCCGCCCAAGATTGGAAGACTCACGCTCGAAATACTAGCGTCAGGACTTAGTGTCCTGCTCATCAACTTTCTCAGGAGTTCCAGCAATGGCTGACCAAACCAAGTCCACGACCACGGATGCCGGTATACCAGTTGCGAGTGACGAACACTCGCTGACGATTGGTGCGGATGGGCCGATCCTGCTGCACGATCACTATCTGATCGAGCAGATGGCCAATTTCAACCGCGAGCGCATCCCCGAACGTCAGCCACATGCCAAGGGCGGCGGTGCTTTCGGCCACTTCAAAGTAACGAGCGACGTCAGCGCGTATACCAGGGCCGCAGTCTTTCAGCCCGGCACGAAGACCGACACTCTGATCCGCTTTTCCACGGTGGCCGGGGAACGTGGCAGCCCCGATACGTGGCGCGATCCGCGTGGGTTTTCGCTCAAGTTCTACACGACTGACGGCAACTACGACATGGTCGGCAACAATACGCCGATCTTTTTCCTTCGAGACCCCATGAAATTCCAGCACTTTATCCGGTCGCAGAAGCGCCGGGCAGACAGCGGGCTGCGCGACCATGATATGCAGTGGGACTTCTGGTCGCTGTCACCGGAGTCGGCGCATCAGGTCACCTGGTTGATGGGCGACCGCGGCATCCCGAAAACCTGGCGGCACATGAACGGCTACTCC
>JAGRJB010000358.1 GCA_020442965.1 Pseudomonadales bacterium | reverse complement strand
CTAAGGGATCCGGCGTGCCGGCGGTTGCGTGCTAGCTCTCGGCTGATAGTGAGTCGGCGGACGAGAGTTGGCGCACCTCTGATTGTAGGTATCGCCCCGGTAGCGCACAAGTTTTGCCCGCCGAATCGACAGCTAATATCTCGATTCCCGGCTCGCGCGCGAGTTTCAATAGTTCATGCTCGGACATGTCGACGTCCAGCTCGGAGGCTCCCGTGTCGGCGTGCCGCTCGGCGCGCACCAGATTGGCCGAGTAGAGCCGTGAGCGCAGCGCACCTGCACCGGCCGCGACTCGAATGGTGGCCCGTTGCGCGACCCGTGCCAGGCGCTCGGCCAGTGCGGCGACCAACAGATCGATCCCGATCGCATCCGCTGCCGCAACCCAGACATGCGTCGCGCGACCAGTTTCGTCCCGATCGATGCGCGGCGCCAGTCCGAGCCGATCGATCTTATTGAAGACCATGACCTGTGGTAACTCATCTACGCCGATTTCATCGAGCACTCGATTCACTTCGTCGATGCGCTCTTCACGGCGCGGGTCGCTCGCGTCGACCACGTGCACCAGGAGCGTGGCTTCGCGCGCCTCGGTCAGTGTCGACTTGAAAGCCGCCACCAACTCGTGCGGCAGATCACGGATAAAACCCACGGTGTCGGCCACGACGACTGCCGTACCACCCGGGAGTGTCAAGCGGCGCACGGTGGGATCGAGTGTGGCAAACAACTGGTCGGCGACGTAAGCGTCAGCGCCCGTCATGCGACGAAACAAAGTGGATTTGCCGGCGTTCGTATAGCCAACCAATGCGATCGATGGCACCGGAATTTCGGCACGTTGCCGTCGCCCGGTCTCGCGCTGTCGCTGGATGCGTCGCAAACGGTCGGTCAGCGTACGCACGCGCTGCCCTAACAAGCGGCGATCGGTCTCGAGCTGCGTTTCACCCGGACCACGTGCGCCGATCCCACCGCCGCGCTGACGCTCGAGGTGAGTCCAGCCGCGCACCAGTCGCGACGCGATGTGTTTGAGCTGCGCCAATTCGACTTCGAGCTTGCCTTCGTGACTGCGTGCGCGCTGCGCAAAGATGTCGAGGATCAGTCCGCTGCGATCGAGCACGCGACGCTCGATGAGCTTCTCGAGATTGCGCTCCTGGCTCGGGGAGAGCGGATGATCGACGAGAACGATATCCGCATTCTCCGCGTTGACGACGTCACGGATCTCCTCGGCCTTACCGCTACCGACAAAGAAGCGTGAGTCCGGACGATTGCGGCGCCCTGATATGGTCGCGACCGGCACCGCACCTGCGGACTCGGCGAGCCGAACGAATTCCTCGACGTCCTCTGGATCGACGGGAGCCCCCAAACCGAGCCGCACGAGCACCGCGCGTTCGCCCGTTCGTGGACGTTCAAACACGAGAGCCGTTTGCCCGTGGCTGTATCAAATCACTCCGGTTCGGCAATGTCTGCAACCGTCGTACCGTCTTCGGCGGCGATGCGCACGGCGCGTGCTGGCACCACCGTGGAAATAGCGTGCTTGTAGACCATCTGGCTCACGCTGTTCTTCAGCAGCACCACGAACTGGTCGAATGAATCAATTTGTCCCTGGAGCTTGATACCGTTGACGAGATAGATGGACACCGGAATACGTTCCTTGCGCAGGGTATTCAAGAACGGGTCCTGTAGCGTCTGGCCCTTGGCCATTGGATTCTCCTTAGTTATTCGCGCCAAGTTATTGTTATCTTTTTGATTATGATTTCGTCACAGCATTTGCACACTATCTTACCATGCGGTCAGCCGCAGTCGTTGCGAAGCAACTCCGTAGCGCGTGATTTCAGCACGCGCTTGGTCGCCGCGTCGGTGGGATCCAGCCAAGTCATCCCTGGGTCCGACCGTAGCCACGTAAGCTGTCGCTTGGCTAACTGTCGTGTTGCAGCGACTGCCTTGCAGACCGCTGTGTCCAGGTCGTATTCACCTGCCACGTGTGCCCAGAGCTGTCGATAGCCCACCGATCGTATAGACGCGTGTCGCTCTGTGAGGTTCCCGCGTGCACGCAAACCGGCCACTTCGCCTATCAGTCCCGCTCCAAGCATTGCCATGAATCGCTGCTCGATCTGACCATGCAATAGAGTGCGTGACGCAGGTGCAATTGCGATACGGGAGAACACGTATGGCGTTGTAGGCGTCGTCCGATGCTGCAGCACACTGATCGGCGTCCCGGTCAGGCGAAACACCTCGAGCGCGCGCTGGATGCGCTGCGGATCATGGGGATGAATGCGCGCCGCCGCGGCTGGATCCACTTCTCTGAGTGCCGCGTGCAGCGCCGGCCAGCCGCGCTCGGCGGCCTCCGAATCGATTGCCTGTCGCAGTTCGGGAGTCGCCTCGGGGAGCGCAGCAATTCCGCGGACCAGCGTGCGCAGGTAGAGCATCGTCCCGCCGACAATCACGGGCAGGCGCCCGCGCGCGATGATCTGCGGCACGAGGCGCGCCACATCGGTCACGAATGCTCCGGCAGAGTAAGCCTCGCTGGGATCGCGAATGTCGATCAGGTGATGCGGAATGGCAGCCCGAACACTGGCCGTGGGCTTCGCGGTACCGATGTCCAGACCGCGATACACCTGCGCTGAATCGCAGCTGATGATCTCGAGCGGCAACTCCGTCGCTAACCACTCGGCCAGCCGACTCTTGCCCGCACCGGTCGGTCCTGCAAGCACGAGCACGGTCTGCATCAGCGGCCGCGCAAAAAGAGCTGATCGAGTTCTCGTAGACTCATGCGTGTCCAGGTGGGTCGGCCGTGCGCACATAGATCGGCGCGCGGCGTTCGCTCCATCTGTCTGAGCAGCGAATTCATTTCCGGCAGGCTCATACGACGATGGGCACGCACGGCGCTGCGGCAAGCGATCGAACCTAACAAGCGATCGGTCGCTGCATCGAGATGGTGACCGTTGCTGCCAGCCACCTGGTCTTGCACGACCGCGCGTACCAGAGCGGCGATGTCGTCGCGCACGAGCAGCGCGGGGACGCGGCGGATCGCGAGCTGTTCCGGTGCCAGTCGCTCGAGCTCAAACCCTGCGCGCTGCCAGTCGGCTTGTGTCTCCAGCAACGTGTCGATCTCGTGCGACTTGAGCGGCACGACGATCGGTGCCACGAGCGCCTGCGACGCGGCGCCCTGAGTTCGCTCGCGCTTCAGTCGCTCATAGAGTACGCGCTCGTGTGCGGCGTGCATGTCGACGAGTATGAGTCCGTCGGTGTTCTGCGCGACGATATAGATGCCATGCAGTTGCGCGATCGCGGTGCCGAGCGGCGCATTCACATCGCGTGCGTCTGGCGGGCAGTCCGCCGCATTTCGCTGTTCCTCGGCCGCACCCGGCAGATCACGAATACGCTGCGCCAGCAGCCAATCGGCGCCGATCGAAATCCCTGCATCGGTGCCAGAAGACAACGACAGCTGCGCTCTCCCCGGCCCATTGCCATAGGAAAGCGAACGCGCCGGCGGCGGCGATGCGCCACCCGGTTGCGTCTCACTCGCCAAACGACGCTCGACCGCGCGGAATACGAACTCGTGGATCTGACGCGCGTCGCGAAAGCGGACTTCGAGCTTCTGCGGGTGCGCGTTCACGTCCACCAACGTGGGATCGATCGACAAGTGCAAGACGTAAACCGGATGACGACCATGGTAGAGCACATCGCGGTAACCGAGCCGCGTGGCGCTCATGAGCAGACGATCGCGAACAGCACGGCCATTGACGAACCAGAACTGCTGATCACCCTGGGCTCGCGCGGTCGTCGGTGCACCGATCCAGCCATCGATACGCACCGGCCCTGCGCTATGGCTGAGTGAGTAAGCGTGCTGCATGAACTCATCGCCCAGCACGCGCGCGACGCGGGCGGCATCCTGACCTGCGCCGCTAACGACCGGTGCATCGAGCAGCGTACGGCCGTTGCTCGCCACGCGAAACGCCACATCCGCCCGCGACAGCGCCAGGCGCTCGACAAAGCGGACGATATGCCCCTGCTCGGTGGCGTCAGTACGCAGGAACTTGCGCCGCGCTGGCACGTTGAAGAAGAGATCGCGGATTTCGATGGTAGTGCCGAGAGGATGCGCGGCCGGCCGCGCCTCGGCCTGCTCGCCCCCGTCCGCTCGCACGAGAACGGCACGCGCGGCATCGGCTGGTCGCGAGGTGAGCGTCAGGCGTGCAACCGATGCGATCGAAGGCAACGCTTCACCGCGAAAACCCAGACTGGCAACTGACTCGAGGTCATCGAGCGATGCAATCTTGCTGGTCGCGTGTCGCGCGAGTGCCAGCCGCAGTTCGGACGCGGCGATGCCGACTCCGTCATCGCGTATCCGTATCAACCGTTTGCCGCCTGCTTCGAGATCGATCTCGATGCGATGCGCATTCGCGTCGAGCGAGTTCTCAACCAGTTCCTTGACCACCGAGGCAGGCCGCTCAATGACCTCGCCAGCGGCGATTTGATCGATCAGCTCATCGGGAAGTACACGTATCGGCATCGGCGGTCCGCAAGACAACGGGACCGCAGAGTGTAGCGAAGCCGCTGTGGCTCAGCGCGCCCGCGGGAAATCGATCACAGGCGCCCGCCGCTCGTCGCGTCGGCGACCCGCGACCGGCGCGCCGCGGCAAGTCTCGTCCCATCGGGCGCATTATCGTTGAAGTAGTCCTGAATCCCGCCGAATATCGCGTCGGCGATACGCGCGCGATGCGCGGGTTGGCGCAGTTTGGATTCGTCCGCCTTGTTCGAAATATAAGCTGTCTCGACCAACAGCGAGGGAATATCGGGCGATTTCAACACCACGAACCCAGCCTGCTGCACTCTTGGCTTGCGCACCTCGCCGACACCGTCGAGAGAACGCAGCACCTGTTCCGCGGCCGCCATACTCTGCGAGATGCTCGCCGATTGCGACAAATCGAGCAGCACGTTGGCGAGCACCTTGTCGCGGCCCTCGAGCGACACGCCACCCTTGAGGTCCGCGGCGTTCTCGCGCTCGGCTAACCAGCGCGCCGCCTCACTACTCGCGCCACGCTCGGACAGCACGTACACCGACGAGCCCGAAACCGACGGATTACCGATCGAATCGGCGTGAATCGACACGAACATGTCGGCTTTTGCGCGCCGTGCACGCAGCATGCGATCACGCAGTTCCAGGAAGTAATCGCCGTCGCGCGTCAGAACACCGCGCATCCCCGGCTCGGCGTTGATCTTGGCGACCAGTGCCTGCGCGATTTGCAACACGACATCCTTCTCGCGCGTCTTGCTCGGTCCGATCGCACCCGGATCGACACCGCCATGACCCGCATCGACCGCGATGACAATGTCCCGACCGCTCTCGCTCGGTGCGTGAACCGGCTGAATCGCATGCGGCACGACCGGCGCAGTCGCGACCGCTGCGCCCGCCGCGACGGCTGCGTTGGTTGCGGTGGTTGCGGTGGTTGCGCCGCTGCCGTCCAGGCTAACGATCAGCCTGAAGGGATAGGGGCCATTCGGCCCGGACTCGAGCACGCGCGGCCGCACTGACTTGGACATATCGAACACGAGCCGAACGGTATTGTTAGGTTGCTTGCCGGCCCGCACCCCGGTGACGATGCCGACGGCAGGCGGCAGAGCGATTCGAGCCGGCAAGGTCGTGCCGGCGAGATCGAGCACAACGCGATTCGGGTTGCCGAGCGTAAAGAGCTTGTGCGCCGCAGGACCCGACAATTCGACCACCAGCTGCGTCGATGATTCGGCGGTGACGAGTCGCAGGTCACGGATCTCGCCGGCTCGCGCCGCGCCAGCGACCGCGACAAGGCCTAGCGCAAGACCCAGCAGTTGCACCCGAAAAGGCGAAAATTCCTTGTAACTCATAGGCTTCAAGCTTGAAATTGCAGCGTAATCTACGTTGAACACCGCTTAAGTTCAATGCCTCGTCGCCATTCTTGCTGTGTTGAGCGTCACAGCTCCGGCCTCTGAACAGGATTGCGCCTCGATTCGATGGCCCTGCGGCCGCACGTAGAACCGCAATTCCAGATCGGGCACAGGCAGATGGCCCGTTCCTCGCTCCGGCCATTCAATCAACCACAGATGTTGTGGCCGGTGATAGTCACGCAGCCCCAGCTGCTCGAGCTCCGCCGGATCGATCAAGCGGTACAGGTCGAGATGCAATGCGACCAGCGATTCAAGCGTATAGATTTCGAGCAACGCGTAGCTCGGGCTCTTGATGGGCGGCGCGGCACCCAGGGCGGTCAGTGCACCGCGCGCAAAGGTCGTCTTACCAGCACCGAGTTCGCCA
>JAGRJB010000357.1 GCA_020442965.1 Pseudomonadales bacterium | reverse complement strand
GATATCGGACCTTCAGGCCACCTACTTCGTGATCGAGTCCTTCGACGAGCTGTTTCGCATGACCGAGCAGCGTGGCTTCGAACCAATCTACGAATCATTATCGCCCGGGTTCCAGTACGCCAAGACTGCGGCACTCGATACCGACCACATCTATCACCGCGGGACGCAGGAGTATGAGTTGCGTGGCGGAAGAGGCTCGGCGGCGCGGCCAAGCTAAAAATCCAACTCGCTGGCGGATCGGGCCGAACGGCGGTTCCGCAGCCATACTGAGGTCCCGCCCCGCGCTCCGATCGCTACCCAGAGAATGCACAGCACCATCGCAACCGCCCCCGCCCATGCGGCTAGCTTGACCGACTCAGTGATACCCGTCGGCCGATACGCGATGCCGAGCGCGGCCCAGACAAAGACCGCGCAGTAAACGGTGTCACGCGTAACGACGCCCATCCAGACATAGATCGCGGTGGCCGCACAGACGGTGATCAGGGCCCACTGATCCATATTCAAACTGAACGGGTAATACTGCTGCACGAAAAACACCGCACCGAGATTGGCGAGCGTCGCGGTCGTAATCCAACCGAAGTACAGGCTGAACGGCCCGTCCATCGTCAGAAATTCGCGCCACGAGGGCGATGGCCGATCACGCAGCCTGCCGACAATCACGATCAGTGTCACAAGGATGACGAGCATCAGCGCGAAACTCAGTTCAACGTGACGATAGTGCCAGGCGAAGATCCAACCGATGTTCGCCGCTGCATTCAGCAGATACGCGTTGACGATCGGAGCCGCTCGCAATCGAAAGCGCTCCGCGCCCACGACTGATGCGATGCTGAATGCCAGGAGCCCAAGATAGATCAGACTCCATATGCTGAACACCCAGCCTGCGGGGGTGAACCCGGTTGGATTCAGGGCCGACAGCTCACCCGTGTTGTAGCCATTGAGGGGCACAATATTCGCCGCCGCATTGACAGCGATCACCAGCAGCGTTGCGAGCAGAGGCAGGTATCGGCGCAATGACAGCATAGTTTCTCCAGGGCGCCGAGCCGACGAATCACCGTTCGACTGTTGCGGCAGCTCACGCGCACTATTGTAGACCGGTGTTAGCAGCGCCTCGCGAGTTTGCCGAGCGCATTGTTGAAACAGGTTCTGCGGCTGCGCGGCGTTAACACCCACACCCGCCTTCACCCTATACTCGAACTGAACCCGTGCCACAGAGACCTTCCCCTATGGACAACCGCCGAACGTTCCTTGGGCTCGGTGCGGCCACCACGGCTGCCATCGCGACCAGCCTGCCTGCCGCCGCCGCGGCTGCTCCGAAAGAAGCCGGTGTCGTCAGCCGCGTTTACGACGGGATCATGGGACGCGGTTACGCTCGCGGTCCGTATGGCTTGGTGCACTTCCAGGACTCTGGCGGCCTGGTGAAGCTCCGCCCTGGCGAGTGGCCGCTCGTGCTGCTGCACCAGTCCCCCGCGTCCACCCGTCAGTTCGAGGCGGCGTTCAAGCCACTCGTTGCCCGCGGCATCCGCTTAATCGCGGTCGACACCCCCGGGTTCGGCTTCTCCGACCCCACGCCGGCGATACCGAAGCTCGAGGACTGGGCGCCCGCGATCGTCGCCGTGCTCGATCATCTCGGCATCCAGCAGGCCGATGTGCTCGGCCACCACACCGGCGCTCTCAACGCCACCGAAGTCGCGTTGCAGAACCCTGGGCGAGTGCGTCGCCTGATCCTGAACGGCCCGTTCCCCATCACCGAGGCCGAACGCGCCCAGTACATCGCAGCTGGCGAACGCAGCCACGCCGCCGGCGTGGCTGTCGTCGATGGCTCGCACCTGCTCAATAGCTTCCAGACTCGCGTGCGCATGTGGGGCCCCAACCCCGACCCTGCGATCCTTACCCGCACGATCGCCGAGAAGTACCAGGGTCTGGGCCCGTATTGGTGGGGCCATTACGCCGCGTATCGCTACGACCACGCGGCCGCGCTCAAGCGCCTGACGCACCCCACTCTGATCCTCACCAACACGGGCGACGACATCTACGAACTCGCCCAGCGCGCCCGCGACCTGCGCCCCGACTTTGCCTACGTCGAGATCCCGGGCGGCAGCCACGACATCGTCGACCAGCAGCCCGATGCGTGGTGCGATGCGGTGGTCGCGTTCCTGCGGCGCAGCTAGCGGCATCTCGCTCGGCGAGCGACTCTTGCAGTCGGGTAACGTGGCCGTCTAACAACTGCCAAATATGTGGGAGCGTCCGCGCCAGGCAGGGGGATCTGCCGCCTGATCCACCCCACCTACCCTCGGCCGGCACTACCCATACTGGCACTCGCCGCGGCAGAATCAGCCGAAGCGATCCCCGCAGGACACAGGGAAAGCTCAGGTCTCATGGAAAACGCGCACAGCTTGCGGACGGCAACAGTGCTCGCTGGATACCCCGGATGGAGTAGCGGGAAGGGCCAGAGTAACGTGGTGGCCAGGGACGGAATCGAACCGCCGACACGGGGATTTTCAATCCCCTGCTCTACC
>JAGRJB010000356.1 GCA_020442965.1 Pseudomonadales bacterium | reverse complement strand
CCACGATCGGCATGAAGCCGTGATCGCGGCCACACAGTTCGGCGCACTGGCCCCGATAGAGGCCTGGCTTGTCTTCGTCCACCCGGATCCACATTTCGTTGGTGAAGCCCGGTATGGCGTCCTTCTTCATTCCGAATTCCGGCACCCACCAGGAATGGATCACGTCTTGTGCGGTTAGCAGCAGGCGGACCTTGGTGCCGACCGGTATAACGAGTGGGTTGTCCACGTTCAGCAGGTAGTGAGGAACGCTGTTCGGATCGATGCCCGATTGCAGTTGGCGCGCCGCATTGCTCGCGCGATCCAGTGTCGAGAAAAAATTGATGCCGTCTTCAAGGTACTCGTACTGCCATTTCCATTGGTAACCCGTCACCTTGATGTTGAGCTCGACACCACGTGCGTCCTCGATGGTCATCAGCGTGCGCGTCGCCGGCACGACCATCGCCACCAGAATGATCACTGGCACCACGGTCCAGACGATCTCGACCCGCGTGCTGTGAATGAGCGTCGTGTCGGGGATCGCGCCCTGGGATTTGCGGAACTTGATCATCGAATAGATCATCACACCGAAGACCGCGATTCCGATCACGATACAGACCCACAGAACGGCCGTGTGCAGCCCGTGTATTTCCTTGCTCAGCTGCGTAACGCCTACCGGCATATCGAGATCGCCCCACCCGGCGCTGGCCAGCGGCGCAATGCCAACTGCTAACAACGCAGCCACACCCAGCAGGATCTTTCGAGCACTAACCATCAGTATTCGTCCTTAACACAACAAATATACCGTCAGATCATCGAGCCGCGCGCAAGCGCAGGCGTGTCGTTCATCCGCCCGATCAACGACGTCAGCTGCAAAGCGACGCGACGGCGTTCGTCCTCGGTGAGAAACCCACCGACCTCGCAGGTCTTGCCCTGCGACTCGATCACCAGACGGCTCGGATGCAATCGCGAACCCGCGCTGCGCACCTTCACCCTGGTCCAGTGACGCTTGAAGACCGCGACCGGGCATTCCCGCTCGCCATCGGCGATGACCACTTCGTCATCGGAGACGACAATAGTCTGTCGCTGGTGGCGGCGCTGCATGCTTTGATGCAACGCCCAACCCAGCAGCCCCATCTCCAGGCCCGCAAACGGCAGTACCGGCCAGAATCCCTGAGCGGCGACGACGCCGGCGACACCAAACGTCGCGCAACACATGAGCGCGAAAAAGTAGACCGCGCCCCGCACCGACAACGAACAATGTGGCGCCAGCACGATGCGCTGCAAACCGTTGGCCATATCCGAAAATTATAGCGCGCGCATTCGTACCCCGCTCAAGGACTTATGCGATTTTCCGTCAGATACAGGGTAAGTGCATGGTCGAGTGCGCGCGACGCCTTCAGCCAATCTGCACCGAGCGCACCCGAGCGGCGGGCGAACGCGATTTGCGGTGCGACAACCGCGAGAGGATCTTGACCCCAGCGCTGTGCGAGGGTTGCGATGTTGGCATCGCGCAGCGGCATCATGGGATCGGTGCAGTTGGCGATCCAGCCGAGCAGGTGGGCGCCGCCGGCCGCAATGGCCTGGGCGCTGAGCAGTGCATGATTGAGACAACCCAGCCGTACACCAACGACCAACAGCACGGGTAGTTCAAGTGCGTGGGCGACATCGGCCATCGTCTCGGTGTCGGTGATCGGTGCGAGCCAGCCGCCGGCTCCTTCGACCACGATTGCGTCGGCCTCGGCCGCCAGCAGGTCGAACTGCAGCCGAATCGTCCGCAAGTCGATGACGACCCCGGCCTCACGAGCGGCGAGATGCGGTGACGCGGCCAACGGCAGTGCATAGGGATTGACGCGCTCGTACGGTGCGGCAACGTTCGCGACGGACATCAGCGCCCGCGCGTCATCGTTACGCAAACCTGCCGGTGTCTGCTCGCAACCAGCGGCAATCGGCTTCATGGCGGCGACGCGATGACCCACTGCGACCAATCCCTGAATCAAGCCGACACTGACGAAGGTCTTGCCGACGCCCGTGTCGGTGCCCGCGACGAAGAGGCCGCGCGCTCGCCTCACGCCGCTGGTCCGCGGCCGGTACCGGCCTCGTCGTCGACTGGGGACCGCGAGCGGTGCCGAATGGAATGCGCATCGATGCGGACCTCCGGACCGCGATCCGCGATGCCGACGGGAGCCGATTCGTTACCCCAGGCGCTGGCATAGACTACTTCGTACGTGGCCGGCAGCTTGCCGTTGCGTCGATGCGTTTCGTAGGCGGCAACGACGGCGTCGAGCCGCCGCCTGGTCGTGAGTCCGCGGCTGCGTCCCTGCGTCGCATTGCGTGCCCCGATCGTCTTGAGTTCGCGCATCAGATCAAGGGCAAGCTTGTGCTGCAAGACTACGCGGTCGACATCCAGCACGGGTTCGACGAAACCGGCTCGGAGCAAGGCATCGCCGACATCGTGCAGGTCGAGAAACCGGCTGACGTGATTGGCGCCGTCACCCGCCGCCGCCCAGGATTGGCGCAGTTCGGTCAGCGTGTCGGGTCCAAAAGTACTCATGAGAAAGCGCCCGGAAGGCTTCAGGACGCGCCGCGCTTCCTTGAACGGCGTGACGAGATCGTCGCACCATTGAAACATTAGATTGCTAAAGATCAGATCAAAGCTCTGATTCCGGAACGGTAGGCGATATGCATCCGCAGCGACGCGACCAAACGGTCGCAGCCACGACGATCGTTTGGCTGCCACCCGCAGCATGGCCGGTGCAAGGTCTGTGGCCACGACCAACGACTTCGGGAAGCGCCGTTTCAGGTCGCGCGCCCCCGTCCCCGTGCCGGCTCCGAGATCGAGGATCGTGCGGGGCTCGAGCCGCAACTCGAGCAGTCGCTCGAGCAGTTCCGCCCGGACTGCGTGCTGAATCTTCGCGGCGGCATCGTAGCGTTCGCTTGCGGCATCGAAAGCGGCGCCGACCCGCCTGCGCTCGAGTGCGAACGGATCATCTGCGGTCATGCGTCGCATGATGCTGCTTGCGGCTGTTCGAGCAACGCGCGAATTGCCGCTGCGCAGTCCGCCGCATGCGAGAGAAACGGCGCGTGACCGGCGCGGCGGATTTCCAGCAACCGGGCATCGGGCATCGACTCAAGCATCGACTGGGCCGCCGCCGCGGGCGTCACGCGGTCGTATTGCCCGGCGATCAGCAGCGAGGGCGCGCTGATTGAAGGCAGCACGGATCGCAAGTCCGAGACGCGCAGGAGTTCGAGGCCCGCGCGCAGCGCTGCGCCTGACGCTTCGCCGTGATTCAGCAGCGTCGCTCGCAACGCCGCGAGGGTGGCGTCTGCCGCCATAGCACCGCGGACCTGCCATTCCAGGAAGTCGCTGATCGTGCGCCGGTAGTCGCGCTGCAAATGCTCGGCAAAACCGTCCAGCACGGCGGCCGGCAGACCCGCAGACCAATCGGCCGCGCGAGTGAATCTAGGTGTCGTCGAGATCAGGATCAGCGCGGCAATCCGAGCCGGGGTCTGTGCCGCCAGCCGCAAGGCGATCTGTCCGCCGAGGGACCAGCCGAGCAGAGCGAATCGTGACGGCAGCACGTCGAGCAACGGTTCCAGGTCCGCGAGCCTGGTTGCGGTGCTGCGCCCGTGACCGGGTAGGTCGACCGCAAACACTCGAAAGTCCGCTGCGAGCGTCGACGCCAGGATGTCGAACACGCGCAGGTTGAGCCCCCAGCCGTGCAGCATCACGAGCGGCGGGCCGGCGCCGCGCTGCTCAAGGTAGATGCCATTGTGGCTACTCGCCGCGGGCGGGTGTGGCACGCGCTCGTTCATGCGACAGCGGGATTTGCGGCGAGTGCCTGGGCGAGGGTGCCGACCAAGTGATCGATCGCCGCTTCGTCATGGTTGGCTGAAAACGTGATTCGCAGGCGAGCCGTCCCGGGTGGCACGGTCGGTGGTCGAATGGCGGCTACTCGTATCCCCCGTACGTCGAGCGCCCGACTAACAGCCAGCGCGCGCGCTGCCGAGCCCAACAACACCGGCTGGATGGGGGTGGTTGAGTCGGTCAATGGAATTTCGCGAGCGAGAGCACCGCTGCGGAATCGCTCGACCAATGCCAGGACTTTCTCCCGACGCCAGCTTTCGGCCTCGGACAACTCGAGAGCGGCGCGAGTGGCGGCCGCGATCGCCGGTGGCAGGGCGGTCGTGTAGATATAGGTACGAGATTTCTGCAGCAGGAACTCGATCAGGTCGGCCGATCCTGCAACGAACGCACCGCAGGTACCAAATGCCTTGCCGAAAGTCCCGATCAGAATGGGCACGGCGTTCGAGTCCAATTGGTAGTGCTCACACGTGCCCCGGCCCGTGCGCCCGAGCACCCCCAGTCCATGCGCATCGTCAACCAATAGCCACGCGTTTTGAGCGCTGGCGAGCCGCGCCAGTGCCGGCAGCGGTGCAATGTCCCCGTCCATGCTGAACACGCCGTCGGTCGCGATCAGCGTGTTCGCCGCGGTCCTCGTTGACAACATGCGTTCCGCCGCGAGTGCATCGTTGTGCGGATAACGCTGCAGCGTCGCGCCTGCGAGGCGCGCGGCGTCCAGGAGTGAGGCGTGATTGAGCCGGTCTTGCAGCAGCTGATCGCGCCGTTCGATGAGCGCATCGATGACGCCCAGATTGGCGAGATAGCCGCTGGAAAAGCACAGCGCCCGCTCGCGCCCGGTGTATGCGGCCACCTGCTCTTCCAGCGCCGCGTGCTCGGGACCGTGGCCGGTGACCAGATGTGAGGCGCCACTGCCAACGCCATAGCGCTCGGCCGCCCGGACAAACGCGCGCACCACGGCCGGATGCCGCGCCAAGCCCAGGTAGTCGTTACTGCAGAATTCGAGCGGCGCGCCACTATTGTCGATCATCGAAGCGTGCGGACGCCGTGCGTGATTGACGCGCCGCACGCGTTGCAACTGCGCCCGGTCGAGCTGTGCCAGCGCGGCGGCTAGCGCACCGGGATCGCGTTGCATGTCGTCGGCCCGGGCAATCCGTCAGTGCGCGACGCCGACGGGGGTCTCGGCCTCGACGCCCAGGCGCGCGAGCAGCGCACGATCGCGTTCAGCCGCCGGATTGCCAGTCGTGAGTAATTGGTCACCATAGAAGATCGAGTTTGCACCGGCCAGCAGGCACAGTGCCTGCATCTCATCGGACATGGCTTCGCGGCCGGCGGATAGTCGCACGTAGGCTCTTGGCATGATGAGGCGCGCGACGGCGATCGTGCGGACGAAGTCGAGCGGGTCGACTGGCGCGGCATCAGCGAGCGGAGTGCCGGGTACCCGCACCAGTTGATTGATCGGCACGCTTTCAGGGTGCTCCGGCAGATTGGCGAGCTGCGCTAACAACCCGGCCCGATCAGCGGCGCTCTCGCCCATGCCTATGATGCCGCCGCAGCAGACGTTGAGGCCGGCCGCACGCACCGCGGCCAGCGTGTCGAGGCGATCCTGGTAGGTGCGCGTCGTAATCACTTCGCCGTAGAACTCCGGCGAGGTATCGAGGTTGTGATTGTAGTAGTCGAGCCCGGCGTGCTTGAGCTCGAGCGCCTGGGCTGCGGTCAGCATGCCGAGCGTTGCGCAGGTTTCAAGGCCTAGCGAACGGACTTCGCGGATCATCGCGGCAATCGCGACGACGTCCTTCTGCTTGGGCGAGCGGTAGGCCGCGCCCATGCAAAAGCGCGTGGCGCCGGCGGCACGCGCGGCTTCTGCC
>JAGRJB010000355.1 GCA_020442965.1 Pseudomonadales bacterium | reverse complement strand
GAAGGACGTCTCGGTCGAAAGCCTCGTACCCGCTGGGCTCGAGTCGCTATCGATCGATGAATTCCTCGTTCAGCTGGCGCGCTCCGATGCGGCCATGCGCGCGCGTTTCGATGCAGCGCAAGCTCGCAACAAGGTGCTGCGCTATGTGGGCCGGCTCGGCGCCGACGGCAAAGCAACCGTGAGCGTCGCAGAAATCGATCGGAGTCACGCGTTTGCGAATATCGCGCTGACCGACAATATCGTTCGTTTTGCGACGGTACGGTATAACAACAATCCGCTGATCGTGCAGGGTCCAGGCGCCGGTCCCGAGGTCACCGCGGCCGGCGTGTTCGCCGATCTGTTGCGTCTATCGGCCTACTTGGGCGCGCGCTTGTGAGTCAGCAGCGGGTAGGCCCGCGCGCGACGACGGCGACGGCCTTTGCGCCTGCCTCGGTTGGTAATGTGGCGATTGGCTTCGATATTCTGGGTTTCTCGGTCAATGCTCTGGGGGATCGCGCCACCGTCACTCGCACGGATGCGCCTGGCGTCGTGATCACGAATACTACGGGTGTCGTTAGCGACATACCTCGCGAGCCGGAGAAGAACACGGCCGGGCGTTCCTTGCTCGCGATGCTCGAGCAGCTCGACCCCGGCTTCGGCATTGCGCTGCACCTTGAAAAGGGCATCCCGCTGGGCTCTGGACTCGGTGGATCGGCGGCGTCGGCCGTAGCCGCCGTGGTTGCGGCGAACGCGCTGCTGCCTGAGCCGCTCGACAAAATTGAATTGCTGAAGTTCGCCATGCAGGGCGAGGCCGTCTCGAGCGGCTCGTTGCACGTTGACAATATCGCGCCGTCGCTGTTCGGCGGCCTGGTACTAACCGTTGGCATCGATCATCCTAGGGTCAAGCAAGTGCCTGTACCGGCCGGCATACGCGCTGTGCTGGCGCATCCGCATATGTACATGTCGACGCGCGACGCGCGCGGTCTATTGAAGGGCTCGGTTGAGATGTCGGACTTCGTGTGGCAGACCGCCAATCTCGCCGGCTTTATTTCCGGTTGTTATACGGACGATCTCGACATGATTCGCGCCTCGTTCGAGGACGTCGTGATTCAGCCGCAGCGGCAAAAGCTTATTCCCGCGTTCGATCAGGTTCGTACCGCGGCCCTTGATGCCGGTGCACTCGGTTGTTCAATTTCAGGAGCCGGCCCAACCGTTTTCGCATGGAGTCTTGAGGCGCAGGCTGAAGGCGTTCGTGGTGGGATGCTGGCCGAGTTCGTGCGGGCGGGCGTCGAAGCCGACACGTGGATCGTTCCTATCGAGCCGGTTGGCGCGCGGATCGTACTGCCGTGAACGCGGCTGCCAGCAATGCTGCGCGCGTGGTGTCTGGGCGCATGCTGTTTCGCAGCACGCGTTCGCCAGATGACGCTGGTGTCCCGTTCGCCGAGGCGCTGGAGCGTGGCTTGGCGCCGGATGGTGGCCTGTATGTTCCGGTGACTTGGCCACGATTCTCGCCGTCCGATTTTGCGGATTGTCGCGATCTCCCGAGTATTGGAACGCGTCTCCTCAAGCCCTTTCTCACGGGTGATCGGCTCGAGCCCGACCTGCCGGCGATCTGTCGCGAAGCGTTCAATTTCCAGGCGCCGCTGGTGCCCGTTGGGCGCGCCGATGGTTTCGCCGTGTTGGAGTTGTTCCACGGACCCACCGCGGCATTCAAGGATTTTGGCGCGCGCTTTCTGGCGTCAGCGCTGACTCGGCTGCGCACCGATGCGCAGCGCCTCTTGAATATTCTGGTGGCAACCTCGGGTGATACGGGTGGTGCCGTGGCCGCGGCATTCCACGGGCGACGCACTGCGCAAGTGTCGGTGTTGTACCCGCGCGGGCTCGTCTCGCCCACCCAGGAACGTCAGCTCACTTGCTGGGGTGACAACGTTCAGGCATTCCGAGTCATGGGTACCTTTGACGACTGTCAGCGCATCGCAAAGGAAGCCTTTGGCGATGCCGACTTGCGGCAACGTTTCGATCTTTCTTCGGCTAACAGCATCAACGTCGGCCGCTTGTTGCCGCAGATGGTTTACTACGCTGCTGCTAGTCTTGCGGCCTGGCGGCGCGTACAGGTTGCGCCATCATTCATCATCCCGGCCGGCAATCTCGGCAATGCCGCTGCTTGCATCTGGGCCAGGCAGGTCGGCCTGCCGATCGGTGAGGTGGTGTTGGCGCACAATGCCAATCGAACGGTGCCGGACTATCTGGCAAATGGGCGGTGGCAACCACGCGCCAGCCGTGCCACGCTGGCCTCAGCCATGGACGTGGGCGATCCTAGCAACATGGAGCGATTGCGAACGATGTTTCCGACACTGGCGGCGCTGACGACGGCGGTGAGCGCCGATAGCGTGGACGACGCGGCGATTGAGGCGCGAATCAAGTCTGACTTTCGCGCATATCAACAGATCTGGTGTCCGCACACGGCCACCGCGGCAGAGGTTTATGCGCGGCTGCCGCCCGACCGTCGGCTCGGGCAGCACTGGATCATGGTCGCGACAGCGCACCCTGCCAAGTTCCGGGAAATAGTCGAACCGCTGCTCGGAATTGACGTGCCCGTTCCAGAAGCGCTGGCAGCGCTGCTGACTCGTGCGACGAGCTTTCGCGATCTGGCGCCAGATCTTGCCGCCTTGAAGCACGCTTTGTCACACTAACAGCAACCGTGAACGACGCCACCAGCAGTCCCGTGTTCGAGCTTGCCATCGCGGCGACTGCGGCGGTTCTGGTTGGCGTTGGCGCGTGGCTTGCGATCCGGGCATACCGGGCGCGGCAAATGCGGCGCCAAAAAGTCGAGCTGCTGACGAACGGCGCGGTGGATTTCCAGGAAAATGTCCTCGTGCCGGACGGTAGTGGCGGCAGTTATCACGTCGATTTCTTGCTGCTACATGCGCGCGGAATCGTGGTGATCGATTGGCGGAACCTGCGCGGCAATGTCTTCGGTGGCGATCAAATGACCGAGTGGACAGTCATGAATGGGGCCGAGCGTTTCACGTTCCCGAACCCGCTCAACGCGCTCTACGATCGTATCGCTGCGGTCAAGCTGGTCGCGAAGGATATTCCGGTCGAGGGCCGCATCGTGTTCTCGCGCCGAGCGATTTTTCCAAAAGGCTTGCCCAAGTGGACAGTGAAGCTCGACGCGATGCTGTCGGAGTTTCCGCCGATGGAGCGGTCGCAAGTCGAAGCAGCCACTGCTCGCTATCGCGAGAGCTGGGATGCCCTGAAGCAGGGACTGACGCCCAGTTCCCTGCACAAGCCTCGCGCGGTCGCCTGAGTCAGAACCGATACGCTGCCGTCACGCCGATTTGCCGGCCACGCGGCAAGCTCAGGCCAAACGCGCGCGGTGTGATGCCACCCACCGCGGGCGTGAAGTAGGTAGCGGGCGTGATTCCCCGCGTATCGACCCAGCGCAGGATATCGAGCGGCGTGTCGTCGTCTGTCAAGTTCTTACCCCACAGCGTAAGATC
>JAGRJB010000354.1 GCA_020442965.1 Pseudomonadales bacterium | reverse complement strand
ATCGAGTACGGGCGAGATTGCGACAATGCGGGCGATGTCGATGCCATGTTTCGGCGCCTCCGCGCCCACGCGCAGCATGAAATTGCCGCCTAACGAGAAGCCGATCAGAATGAGTCGTCGACCGCGATGCTTGGCGGCAATCGCTCGGACGGCGCCAACCACCTCCGCCAACCGGCAGGAATGGAACAATTCCTGATTGAGGTGGTGGGTCGTGCCGTGATCGCGCAGGTTGAGGCGTACGACTTCGTGACCCAGATCGTGCAGCGTCTGCGCCATCGACAGGACATAGAGGGAGTCGGCACTACCCTCCCAGCCATGCAGCAGCACGCTGATCGCCTCGCCGTCGAGGCCTGGCGCCTTGCGGTGAGGCGCCTCAAACGCCTGCAAAGTAACGCCGTCACCGCAGTCGATCAGCCAGTCCCGACTCGCACCGAGCACGGGCTGGGCACGGGCTCTGACCGCCGCCGCGCGCACCGGATTGCTGGCTAACACAGTTTGCGTGTGATGATTGCGTAACCAACGCGGCGCCGCAAAGGACTCGTCGATCGTCAGGTCCGGCATCTCAGGTCGCTGGACGCAGCCGGATCTCGATACGATTGTTGGCCGTCGCCACCTTGTTCCATTGACCCGCTGACAACTGCTCATCGATTGCGGGATAGGTTGCCTCGAGCGAGCGCAGATCGCCGCTCTCTACCCGCACGTCGAGGGCGCCAGCCGAGCTCTTGCGATACTCAGCGGCCAGATTGGCGAATGCCATCGACTGCCGGGCAGCAGGCGACAGCGCATCGTAGGGCGGATTACCCACGAGGTCGCACTTGCTTTGCGGCGTCGACTCCGGCGCCAGCTTGTAGCCCTCGGTATTGGAACCGACCAGACAGAAGCGCCCAGCGTAAGTGATCACCTCTATCACACCATTGAAGTCGCGCGCAGCGAGCCGCTCGAGCAAGGTTCGCATGCCATCGAGCCGCGCACCGGCCAAGGGCACTTCGCCGAATGGCACGTACTCGGTGATCGGCGCCAACGTCGTGAATGACGTGCCGGCAGCATCGTCCGTCGCCGCGTTCCCGCTGTCGTCGCTGGCGGCGACCGCGGGGTTGTTCTTAGCCGCGCCCGCAGCCAACAACTTGTCGGGCGGCGACACACGCTGTGCTTGCAGCGTGGCGAAACGCGTCTCGAGTTCCGCCCGCTGCGTACTCTCCTGTCGCCACAGCCATCCAAGCAGCAACGCCGTCGACAATGCCAGACTCGCGGCTATCCAGCCGAACGGATTCGGTCGCACGGGCGGCGGAATCACTGGCGACGGCAGCGCGGCGCGGACCTCCGCTACCAATCGATCCGCTTCGGCATCGGCGGTCGCTGCGATCGAGCGCCGCATTTCGGCCAGCTCCGTACGGATCGTGTTCTCGATCACCGCTCGCAGTTCCGGTGCCAGCGGTGAAAGTGGCGTGAACGGTGGGTGGTCAGCCGCGACCATCGCGGCCAGTTCGGCTGTCGATGCGGGATCGTCAGCGCCCTGCTCCGAGCCGGCGTTTGCGATCGTGGGTGCCACGACGGTAAACGGCGCAAACGCGCTGGTCTCGCCGGTGCGTCTATCGGCTACCAACTTGAGGTCGTACAGCACTTTGGACACATCCGCTGGTTTGATCTGTTTGGGCAACACGCCGATGGCGCCGAGCGCACGCGCCTGTCCCAGATACAGCTCACCTTCCTGTGAGGTGTACATCATGATCGGGATCGTGGCCGTCTGCGGATTGTTCTTGATCGACTGGACAGCCTGAAAGCCGTCCATGCCAGGCATCAGGTGGTCCATGAAAATGACATCGGGCCGCCCACGCGTTAAAAAATCGATCGCCTGTTCGGCGGATTCCGCCGTGTCGACTTCGATTTCGTAGCGTTCGAGCATCCGCGCCAGAAATGCGCGGGCCGATTTGGAATCATCCACGACGAGTGCGCGTTTCGCGGACATTCACCCTCCCCGACCTGCTGATCGCGGAAGTCTAGCGCAGTTCGTGCCTTCGCCGGGAGTGGCGCTGCCGTCGCCACGTCACGACGGAATTATGGTTCAGTCGGCCACCAGCCGCGGCACGCCTATAGAATGCGTCGGTATGCCGCAGGATCCTGTAAGCCGCCGCGCCGCAGTGCGCAGCCACTGGGCAGCGATCAGTGCGTTGGCTTCGCTGTTGTTCGCGGTTACGCCGCAACCCGCGATCGCCATCGATGCGATCGTGCTGGAAGTTGGCGAAGTAGAACACGGTGCAATCAAGGCGTTAGATGCGGTTGCGCGGCTTGACCTTCCGAGCGACACCCACCCACAGGTCGCGATCTCCGTCGCAACTCTTGTGCTGCCCGAACCGATCGGGCGGTTGCGAACGGTCAAGCTGCGCTGCCGCCGTCCAATCATCGCCGAACCCCGATTTGCCTGTCGCGATGGTCGCATTGCGGCACGGGGTGGCCCGACCGGCGCCTTCGCGGCGCGAGTTCAAGGCGAATTTCGCTCCGATACGGGCGCCGCGTTTCTGCGTGGTGCGGGCCTGAAAATCGCCAGCGCAACGCTCGATTGGCGTGCACATCTGCGTGCTGGCAACTGGTCCATCGAAGGCAATGCTCGCGGTGCACACCTGATCGCGTTGCGTCAGTTCGCATCCAGATGGTATGCGCTGCCGAGCAACTTGACGGTCGACGGGGCCCTGTCGGCGAGCTTCACCGCGCGCGGTGGCGCTGCCTTGCAGCACGCAGAGGTCACGACTCGACTAGGTGACATCAATTTCACTAACGACGAAGGCACGCTGGTCGGCGAAGCGCTGGCCGGTGAACTCACTGCACGCTATCAGCCAGGCGCGACCGGCGCAGCAGTGCACCTGCGACTGACCGGCAGCGGCGGTCAGACGCTCATCGGCCCCGTGCTGCTCAATCTACAAACGAATCCGCTCGATCTGCGGGTCGATGGCATCCTGGCGGACAAGGTGTTGCGTATCTCGCAGCTCGATCTGTCCCAGCGTGACTTGTTGACCGCGCACGGCACCGGCAGCGTTGCGCTGTCCGGCGATGTGCCGCTGACTACCGCTCACCTGACGATCGAGCAGTTGCAGTTTCCGGCGGCCTACACGAGCTTCCTGCAGATTGGGCTGGCCGCGACGGACTTTGGCGATCTGACGACCTCCGGCACGCTGAGTGGATCGGCAACCATCGTTGACAATGCGCCGCAGGCGCTCAGCCTGAAACTGACTGACGTCGACCTGATCGATCGCCGGGATCGCGTGAGAATGAACGACTTGCTGGGCACCATCGAGTGGCGCGACTCGGCGCTGGGCGAGGTGCCGGAATCAGCCTTGAGTTGGGCCAGTGGCGGTGCGTACGGACTTTCCGGAGGCGCAGCACAAATTCAGTTCCGCGCCTTCGCTAACAACATTTCCCTGACACGCCCCGCTCGCTTGCCAGTCTTTGACGGTGCGGTCGCGATCGACAGCTTCGCGCTCGGCAATATTGGCAGCGACAAGCTTGCGATCGATTTTGAGGCCGAGATCGAGCCAATCAGTATGCCGTTGATCTGTGCAGCGTTCGGCTGGCCCAGGTTTGCCGGAACACTGTCGGGGCGCATACCCGCCCTGACGTTCCGCGACAACGAACTGCGCGTGACCGGCGACGTCGAAGCCGCCGTTTTCGATGGCCAGGTCGTCGCCAGCAACCTGCGGCTGCAGGATCCTTTTGGACGCTGGCCGCGCCTGTTCGCCGACGTGCGTGCGCGTGATCTAGACCTGGCCGCCGTCACGAACACGTTCGCCTTCGGCAGCATTACCGGAAAACTCGAGGCGGATGTGTTGCGACTCGAGTTGTTTGCCTGGTCACCCGTCGCATTCGATGCACGGCTCGAGACACCATCGGGCGATCGCTCCAACAAGCGGATCAGTGCCAAGGCCGTCGGTAACCTCTCCAACATCGGCGGCGGCGGCGGTGGCGTGGTCGCCGCGCTGCAGTCCGGCTTCCTGCGATTCTTTGATGACTTCGGCTATCGCAAGCTCGGTATCAAGTGCCAACTGCGTGATGCGGTCTGCTTGATGTCAGGCATCGAACCGGCGCGCAGCGGTGGCTATTACATCGTCAAAGGTCGCGGTATCCCGCGCATCGACATCATCGGCAACGCCGGGCGGGTTGATTGGCCGCGACTCGTGTCACAGATCTCGGCCGGAATGGCCGCCGAGAACGTGGAAGTACGCTGAGCGCGCGAGTAGACTGCCACTCAAGAATCGTTCGGCAGGCTGGCATTCAGGCGATGTTCAGCGCCGCCTGTAACAATGTCAGCATGCATGACATGACTCGCGAACGTGAGTGACAGTCAGCCGTTCAAGGAGAAAGCAGATGCGTCGGGTATTGCCGTTCAATTTAGCTCTGGCGAGCGCGTTTCTCGCCGCGTGTGTCACGATCAACGTGTATTTTCCCGCGGCCGCCGCCGAGAAGGCCGCCGACCGTGTGATCGAAAACGTCACCGGCGCGGACACCACTGCGAATCCCACGCCACCGCAGTCGTTTGCGCCACCGCGGCCACAACCAGCGAGCTTTGACGAGCCCAATCTATTCGTTGCGGCATTGAGCGCGGTATTGAACGCAGTCGTACCGGCGGCGCATGCGCAAGCCGCACCGAACATCGACATCGATACGCCGCAATCAAATGCTATTCAGGCATCGATGAAATCGCGCTTCGAACAACTGCGTCCGTACTTTGTTAGCGGCGCGGTCGGCTTTACGAATAGCGGCCTGATCGAAGTGCGGGACGTCAGCGCCGTACCGCTGGCCGAACGCGCCACGGCCAAGCGCCTCGTCGCCGAGGACAACAATGACCGCAACGCGCTCTATGCCGAGATCGCGCGCGCCAACAATCATCCCGAATGGGAAGCCGACATCCGCAAAACCTTCGCACGCCGCTGGGTTGAGCGTGGCGCCCAACCGGGCTGGTATTACCAGGGGGCGGATGGAACATGGCAGCAAAAGTGATGGGTCTGGCATTGGTCGTCGGTGCCGTTGTTGGCCTCGGCGGCTGCGGGCTGGCTGAGACGACCGCCGGCGCGGCGTCGAATGCCGCTGCGGCTGCCGCGCAGACCAAACAAGCGCAGCAGCAACTCGAACAGGTGCGACAACAGGTCGATCAAGCGCAGCAGGCGGCCGCGGCCGCGCGTGCACAAGCTGAGGCGGCGAGTCAGTAGCTGGCTGGCAGCACCTCGTGCGATCAGTCGCGCGCCTTGTCGGACGGCTGGTCGCTGAGTGGCTCGATCAGTTCTGGTCCGTCGTTGCGCGGCGAGTTCACGCGTCGACTAACAGGATGGTACGCCAGTTTCGTGGTAACCGGCGTGCTCAAGAGCTCGCCTAACGAGTCGACCTTGGTGCCGGCGTCGAGCCAGGCGGCAAGCGCTGCTCCGGACAGTATCTGCGGCATCCGGTCGTGGACATTGGCCACGCTCGGTGTCGCTGCGGTCGTGATGATCGCGCAGGACTCGAGTACGCCCTCGGCGCCGGCGCGCTCACGCCAGCTCTCCCAGAGGCCGGCCATCGCAAACGGCTGGCGATCACGCGCATGTATGAAGTACGGTTGTTTGCCACCGGCGACTGCCTGCCATTCGTAGTAGCCGTCGGCCAGAATCACGCAGCGACGTTGGCGGAACGCTGCCCGAAACGCCGGTTTCTCGGCGACAGTCTCGGCGCGCGCATTGATCATGCGCGACCCGATGGTCG
>JAGRJB010000353.1 GCA_020442965.1 Pseudomonadales bacterium | reverse complement strand
ATTTCGAGGATCAGTAACGATGGAAGTATCCGTAACCGGAACCGGCGGGCTCGAGCGTCGAGTCGAAGTGGCCGTGCCGGCCGCCCGCGTGGGTGGCGAAGTACAGCAGCGTCTCAAGAAAATCGCCCGCACGGCTCGTCTCAATGGTTTTCGCCCTGGCAAGGCGCCATTCGCGGTGATTCAAAAGCAGTTTGGCGAGCAGGTCTACTCTGAGGTGATCGGCGATCTGATGCGCGAGACGT
Organism: Pseudomonadales bacterium; assembly: GCA_020442965.1. GTDB lineage: Bacteria > Pseudomonadota > Gammaproteobacteria > Steroidobacterales > Steroidobacteraceae > CADEED01. The sequence goes on along the minus strand of JAGRJB010000353.1, from coordinate 1,348 downwards.
TTTCGCAGGCCGTCGCACAAGAGAAGCTGATACCCGCCGCTGGGCCGCGGATCGAGCCGATCGAGACCGCGCCGGGTGCCGACCTGAAATACGCCGCCATCTTCGAAGTGATGCCGCAGTTCAAGCTGGGCGATCCCGCCGAACTCGCGGTCGAGAGGCCTGCTGCGGTGGTGACGGACGCCGACCTCGACGCCATGCTCGCGAGCATGCGGGCGCAACGACCGGTCTACACTGAGGTCGCGCGCGCCGCGCGCGACACTGACCGAGTGATGGTCGATTTCGACGGCACCATCGACGGCGCACCGTTCGACGGCGGGCAAGGGCGCGATGTTGGCGTGGTCGTCGGTGCTGGTCGCGTGATGGTGGATTTCGAGCGCGCCGTCACGGGACGCGCGGCGGGCGAGCAGTGTGAATTCGAGGCCAAGTTCCCGGACGAGCACACTAACAAGTCGCTCGCGGGCAAGACAGCGGCATTTTCCCTGACGGTCAAGAAAGTCGAAGAGCAGTCACTCCCGGCACTGGATGACGCATTTGTCGCCGAATTTGGTATCACCGAAGGTGGCATCGAAAAGTTGCGCGCCGAAGTCCGCGCCAGCATGGAGCGCGAGTTGGCGGAGGCGATCAAGTCGCGGCTGCGCTCGCAGTTGCTGGATGCGCTCTATAAGGCGAACCCCCTCGAGGTGCCCAAGAGCATGCTGGATGAGCAAATCCAGGAGCTGCAGGTCGATATGCTGCGACGCATGGGCGCTCGCGACGTCGAGGAATTGCCGCCCCGTGAGCCGTTCGAGGAACCCGCGCGCAAGCGCGTGGCGCTCGGTCTGATCCTGGGCGAGGTGCTGCGGACCCATGACACCAAAGTGGATCGCAAACGGGTACAAGAGCGACTCAACGAAATCGCGGCCGGCTATCCAAATGCCGATGAAGTGAGACGCAACTACTTGCAAAACGCCGACGCGATGCGCCAAATTGAGGCTGCCGTGCTTGAAGACCAGGCGATCGAGGGCTTGCTGGAGCGGGCGCGCGTCACGGACAAGCCCGCCACCTTCAGTGAGTTGACCGGCTTCGGCCAAAACAAGGACTAACTACGATGAATGAACAAGCGCTGAACCTGGTCCCGATGGTCGTTGAGCAGACGGCGCGCGGCGAGCGGGCCTATGATATCTACTCGCGTCTGCTCAAGGAGCGGGTCGTGTTCGCGGTGGGTCCCGTCGAGGATTACATGGCCAACGTGATCGTGGCGCAGTTGTTATTCCTGGAGTCGGAAAATCCTGATAAGGACATCGCCCTGTATATCAATTCGCCGGGCGGATCGGTGAGCGCGGGGCTCGCCATCTACGACACCATGCAG
>JAGRJB010000352.1 GCA_020442965.1 Pseudomonadales bacterium | reverse complement strand
AGTTGCGGTTCCAGATCGGCTCGAGGAACGAATTGGCAAACCGGAAGTACAGGATATTCATGATCGCTTCTTTGCCGAGGAAGTGATCGATCCGGAAAATGTCATCCTCCGGGAACACGGATCGTGCAACGCGATTGAGCGCGCGTGCTGATGCGAGATCACGCCCGAAGGGCTTTTCGACAATGACGCGGGCGCCTCTAGCGAGCCCGGCATCGCCTAACCCCTGGATGACGGTCGCGAATAGGGCGGGTGGAATGGCCAAATAGAATGCCGGACCGCGCGCGGACCCCAAAGCGGACTGCAGTGCCACGAAGGTCTGTGCATCCCGATAGTCGCCCTTGACGTAAGTCAGCAGCGACAGCAGCCGACGAAGCGTGCGCTTGCTAACCACGACGTCGGCAACTTTGAGACTATCCGTGACGCGGCGATGTAGCTGATCCAGGGTCCAGTCTGACGACGCGACGCCGATCACCGGTACTGTCAACTCGCCGCTCTGGACCATGCGGTACAGCGCGGGAAAAATCATCTTGTGCGCCAGGTCACCACTCACACCGAACAGCACCAAGGCATCGGATCGAGATGAGGCCTGCTTGCTGTTAGAGTTCGCGGGCTGCTTGTGCTTATTCATTTTGTGTCCGCCAAAGCGGTCTGACTCCAAACTCCTGGCCAGCAAGTGCCCGCGCACGGCCCTCCCAAGCCGCACGATTGCAACGTCCTTCGCCTTAGTCGGACACGCTGCCGCGGGATTGGTTCACACGTGCGTCGCCGCGCCCGATTTCACGGTATCCGATGGTCGACGCATCAACAACACCAACGGTAGCATCAGAAATGCGATGATGCCCGTCAAACGAAACACATCACGAAATGCGAGCATTTGTGCTTGCGCCGCCACTTGCGCCGCGAGCAGTGCGGCACCCTTGCTGCTCGAGGGATCGAAACCCAGGGGGCTCAGGAAAGCGCTGACAGCCGGTTTGAACGGTGTCACATGGCCGATCAACAAGTTCCAGTGCATCTGGGTCGAGCGCACGAGTTGCCAACCGACGATCGCAATCCCGATGGAGGAACCGAGCGATCGCATCACGCCGTAGATGCCCGATGCCTCGTCCTGATGTTGCGTGTCGATACTCTGGAACGCGACTGTTGACATCGGCACGAAGAAGAGGCCCGTGCCGAGTCCGGCGACCACACCAGGCATCGCAAGGTCCCAAAAGTCAGCGCTCAGATTCAACTCGCTCCACATCAGGTTACCGACACCTGTCACGACGAGTCCAGCCGCGACCAAGAGACGCGGATCGAAGCGGTTCATCAGCACGCTGCCGGTGAATACCATCGAGAATCCGGCGGCCACGCCACGTGGGGCGAACAGGTAGCCGGATGTGAGCACTGGATATTTCAATAGTCCCTGCACAAAGAGCGGCAGCATTGCGATCGTGCCGTACATCGCGAGACCAAAGCCGATCATCGCAAGGTTGGCACTCGCGAAACTGCGATCGCGCAATAGCGCAAAATTGATGATGTTAGTGGGCAATCGCCAGCCACGCGCCACGAACAAGATCGTCGCACAGATCGATAGTGTCGCGGCCGTCACGATCAGGCGCGAATTCAACCAGTCGCGCGACTCACCCTGATCCAGCATGAATTGCAACGCGCCGATGGCCAGCATCATCAGCACGAGCCCGGTCCAGTCGATCGGCACGTGACGCGTATCCTCGCGCTTCAGTTCACCGGCCATCATCATCAGCGCGAAAGCCGCAACCGGCACGTTCACATAGAAAACGGCCCGCCAGGAGAAGGCTTCGGTGAGGATTGCGCCGAGCGTCGGCCCAAGGATCGGCGCAA
>JAGRJB010000351.1 GCA_020442965.1 Pseudomonadales bacterium | reverse complement strand
CCCCAGGCGCCCAGCGTCGGCGATTCCCAGTTGTCCTCAACGAAGCGAATGTCGTGCACTAACGAGTCGAACCCGAGTGCGCGCAATGAGCCGAGATACAGATCAAGGATCTCGAGCGGCGACGGCTTGATCACTACCTGAAACTGGTAGTAGTGCTGCAGCCGGAACGGGTTGTCACCGTAGCGCCCATCGGTCGGCCGCCGTGACGGCTGCACGTAGGCGGCGCTCCACGGCTCCGGGCCGATCGAGCGCAGGAAGGTCGCCGTGTGGAACGTGCCGGCGCCCATTTGCATGTCGTAGGGCTGCAGAATGACGCAGCCACGATCCGCCCAGTAGCGCTGCAGGGCAAAGATCAAATCCTGGAAGGTCTGCGGCGGGTTGCCGAGCGGCATACGATCGAGTGACGGCGGCATGAACTCCGGGCTCTATTGAATCTGGGCTCTGTTGAGCAGGGCGCGAGTATAGCCGGGGGGCGAGTCGCTCGCCCGCTGTGGCGGGCCGCACTAGAGATTGATGGCGCGCAGTTCGTACGCTGCGGCGATGCGCTCGCCATTCCACACGTACCGCAAATGCATGCCCTGACGGACATTGCGTACGAGACGTGGGCGATAAATCGCGACGCATTGACCGGCAACACGCCGCACGCTGTCGAATGCGATGCCGTTGGCGCCGCCAGCCTGTAGTTTGCGGCCGAGCGCTTGCGACGCGGCGTAATCTTGCGGATCGTACTCGCGCGCGAATGCGGCCCGCCTGCCGCGCAGATCGTGCAATTCGCAGTCGATGTCGGCGAGGTAGCTGCGCATCTCCAGTTCCATCGGCGGCTCATGCGTTGCACGCATGAAGCGCTCCCGGTGATAGCGTGTTTCGGCGATGGCGGTGGATTGCGATTCAGCCGCGTAATAGGCACCGAACGTACCATCGGCAAAGCGTGAGCCTGGCCACGAAACATGCGTGAAAGGCGCCATCACGATCGACGCGTTCGGCCCGGAGACGCGGTCCGCCTTCGGCACCAGCGCGATATCGCCAATCTCGTCGCGCAGACGCGGATTGGTGAGCGACTCGAGTTGGTAGAGTGCATCCCAATCGGCGGGGTCCGCGATGCGCTCGAACAAGTTGATGGTGGGTAGCCGGCTCGGGACGATGCGATGGCAGGGTGCCATGCGCACCGTACGCACCGCGATCTCAGCCGCGTTCGGCATCGAGATACTGCCGGACGACATACAGATCCGCGACTTGTCCGCTCAACATCCGTTCGATTGCCGAACGCCCGGCAAACGGCGCTGCCGCATTGGGTTTGCGCAGCCACGCGTCCGCGGCCGCAGCGTCAGGTAGCAGGATTTGTAGCGATTTGTAGATACCAAGCAGGTACGAAATGCGTTCAAGCGTGTCACGCGGCAAACGGGGGCTGGGGTCCTTTTTCCACTTGAAGAAGGTCGAGCGCGACTGCAGGCCCAACAACGCCAGCTGTTCCGCCACCGACAAATGCCACGCATCGGCTAACGCCACGAATGCCCGGATGCCCGCGCCACCCAAATGAGAGCCGCTCCGGTCGGTTACTCCGATAGCACCAGGTGGTGCAAGTGCAGCTTGATTCGAGCTCATATTCACCTCCGCGATCTAAATGTAGACTATCGTACATGAAGATCTATATCAAGACCAAAAGAACGGGTGCAGCGCCCTGTTTCGGAGCATCATGACGCCTATCGCACCGTTTCTGTGCAAATCAGGTAGTACAAGCCGCTAAGCGCTTGATTCTATTCACATCGAAGTTTGGCATGGCGCATGCATCTACCTCGCCTGACGCTTCTTCATTGCTCCGATCGAACCAACAGAGGACCAACATGAAATCCGCCGATGTCATCAAGCTGCTCAAAGACAAGGAGGTCAAATTCGTCGACTTCCGTTTCACGGATACTCGCGGCAAGGAACAACACGTCACGGTCCCCGCTCGCACGATCGATGAAGACCTGTTCCGCGACGGCAAGATGTTCGATGGCTCGTCGATCGCCGGTTGGAAGGGTATCAACGAATCAGACATGATTCTGATGCCCGATGCCGCCACGGCGGTGATCGATCCGTTCTTCGAAGAAGTCACGCTCGATATTCGCTGTGACGTGATTGAGCCGGCCACGATGCAGGGCTATGAGCGCGATCCGCGCTCGTTAGGTCGCCGCGCTGAGGCGTACCTCAAGTCCACCGGAATCGCGGACTACGCGTTGTTCGGGCCGGAGAACGAGTTCTTCATCTTCGACAGC
>JAGRJB010000350.1 GCA_020442965.1 Pseudomonadales bacterium | reverse complement strand
AACCTTGGGCGTGATCGATGCGCAGCGATTGGTAGGATCGGCGCAGGAGGCCCGGGCACGGGCCTGAGCCATCGTTTCGCCGGCATCAGGCGATATGGTTGCCAGCGTATTGGGGAACGCGACACCGGTCTGTGCCGCCCCGGCATAGGCCGCCGGAAATAGGTTGCGACGTCCGTGCGACTGTGGATTTTGGGCAGTGCGGTTGTGGCAGCCGTTGCAAGTAACGATTTCGCCGGGCCGCACCTGTAGCCACTCGCGGTGCATTTGGCTGATGCGCTGGCCGTTGCTGTCGAGTATGGTGATCGCGAACGCCACATTGGCGGGGACCTTGACGCGCACCGAGCCGTCGGGCTCGATCGGAATATAGCCCAGGATCTCGCGCATGACGCCCGTGGGGCCGAAGGCCGAATTGTCTATGTCGAGCACGTCGTCGTTCGGGATCGACACCGGCTTCTCGATGCGAAGAAACCGTGCGGGACGCTGGATCGCGGTCGCCTGGCGCGGATCCGCGAGTGCGGTAATGGTGGTCGGTGTGCCGTTCTGTGTGCCGTCGACCCGAGACGCGGTATCAACCCCCGCGATGTCGTACACGCTCTTGATATCGATGACGCCTACGGCTTCGGTGACGAGATCGGGATTCAGATCGAGCGGTGCGAGTTTGTCGAGAATCACGCGCGGCTCGCGCCGCGGCTGTGCCGCCACGATCTCTGCATACATGACATCCTCGGTCGGCTGCATGATGGGTAACAGAGTGTTTTGCTTGGGATCGAACATCCACACGCTATAGAGCGGCGGCGCCGTTTGCACCGCTGGGTCCCCGAGCCGATCCGCCGTACACGGGACGATTCTCGTGGGGTCCGCGCTATCGAGCAGCCGACACTGCGACCAGCTCACGAGAATTCGGCCCGTACCATCCCAGAGAGGGAACGCGCTATTGAAGCGCCCGCCCGGCGAGGGACCCGCAATCGTGCGCACGTCGTTGTACGTGGCACGCTTCTGCGCCGGCCCTGCCATGCCGGCGTTGTTCAACGTGGCCTGTGAGTTTTCCACGTAGGTCAGCGCATCGATGATCGTGAGATCTCCGCCAAACTCACTATCGGTATACGGGCGAGTCAACACCAATAGATTGCCGTCGAGCATTTCGCGCGCGCGCACAAATTGCACTGTCGTGCCGTTGGTGCGGGTCGCGTGACTATTGGCGCCGTAGTAGAGTTCAACGTCTGTGCCGTCGGGATTCGCGGAATAGAGATGCATGCCGTCGCGACCCGGCCCGTGATCCCAGCGAGTCCATAGCACGCGTCCGTTGGAGAGCACCGTCGCGTCCAGATCATGGCTTTGATTGAACGAGATTTGCTTGATGCCGCTGCCGTCCGCATTCATGACGTGCAGCACGAACGCGGGTTCGTCGCCCGCTTCATCTTGCGCTTCGAACTGCGGCTTGCCTTCGTCGAGCAGGATGGCTTTCGATTGGCGCTGACGAGTCGAAGAAAACACGATGCGGCCATCAGGTAGGTAGTGCGGCGAAACGTCCTGACCTTCTTCGGCAATGATGTCCGAGGGAATGACACGCTTGAGCGTATCGGTGGCGATCTCGTATTCCCAGATGTTCCAGGTGGGGCCTTCGTCCTCGTCCATGCCGTCAGCGAGCGGACCACGCATGGCGAACGCGACGCGCAGCCCGTCTGCTGAGACGTCGACGTCTTTGACGTCGTAGGGCTCGCCGTTGGTGACACGCTGTGTAATGTCCGTTTCGGCCGCGCTCGGCGACGCGCGGTCGCGCTTGAGCAGGGCGGCGCCGGGGACGAATGCGCGCACCGCGCGCAGATCGTCCGGTTGCATCGGGATCGAGCGTTTGACATAGAAGATCGGAAAATCAACGGTCGCGGGGTCCGGTGACTGTCCCGCGCCCACGCTCTGAATGCTGTCGTCGGCACCGCCGCTGCACGCGGCCAGCAGCGTTGCTGCCAGTACGACGGCGACGGTCCGGCATTGCCACGAAGCATATCGACTGATTCGAACCACGTTCATTCTCCACAAGGTCGCTATGGAGCGCGTTTCGGCGCGCATGCGACGTAATCCAATGATCTTCGGTACGGCGATTTCGATCTGCCGACGCCATCACAGCAGCGTCAGCCCGTTCGCGCTTTCCTGTCAGGCGTACACACTTGCCGCTCCAGTGCAGTAGTTAGAGCGTTAGCTCAATACGGTATGTGACTTGCGTCGCATTCCTGCACGTAAAGTCTAGCGGTGTTACGTAATGGCCGGCGTTGTCCCGAGATGGCGACGTGTGCCGCTTGAGACAAATAGGTGAGTCAGTGACAGCCCGAATACTGCCGGCAGTTGAGTCGTGGACAGGTGCCATGATGATTGAAATGAATACGTGTCTGGCGCGGCGCTCGCGAGTGCGCCGCGGTGTTGTAGTTGCAACGGTGAGCGCGCTGCTCGCTGCGCAGGTTCTGGCCACCGCCGTGGCAGGCCCGCGCGACCAGGCGAAGCGCATCCACGATCGGATTGCCGGGGTGCCCCCCACTGCGACGACGCTCGCCAACATGGAAGCATTGATCGCTGCCAATCGACCGCTCGATGCCGCGTTGGTGGCCACCGAGAACCCTGCGTTCTACACCGTTACGCTGAAGAACTTCGCGACGCCTTGGACGAATGAGGAGCAGACTGTATTTGCGCCGCTCAACGACTACACAGCGACCGTGATCGGCATGGTGCGTGATGACGTGCCCTTCAATACGGCGTTGTCGGCCGATCTCCTGTATACGGTACAAGCCTCTGGCCTGCCGGCATATTCCGCGGCTAACAACGATCACTATGAGCAGGCAGAGGCCAACGGCGTAGATCTGAAGGCCGCTCTGCGGCCAGCGACTCAGTCGCAACTGCTCGGCATTCCGCCCGCCGCCGCGGCGGGTCTAATGACTACTCGTGCATCGTCGGCCGCGTTCTTTGTCGACGGTACCAACCGTGCCATGTTCCGTTTCACCCTGATGGCGCATCTGTGCAAGGACCTCGAGCAGGTGCAGGACATCACGCTGCCCAACGACCGCATCCGCCAGGATGTCAGCCGCAGCCCAGGTGGCGATAGCCGTATCTATCTCAACAATTGCGTCGGCTGTCACACCGGCATGGATCCGATGACGCAGGCGTTTGCATACTATGACTTCGATGAAACGCAGAACCGGCTGGTTTATGACGCGAGCCGCGTTGACCCGAAATATTTCAACAACGCGGATACGTTCAAGCCAGGTTACGTGACGCCGGACGACCACTGGGACAACTACTGGCGCAAAGGGCAGAACAGGCTGCTCGGCTGGTCGCCGCAGTTGCCGGGTTCTGGCGCCGGCGCCAAGTCATTAGGCGAGGAACTCGGCAACAGCGATGCGTTCGCGCATTGTCAGGTCGAAAAAGTATTTCAGGCCGTGTGCTTCCGTACACCGCGCAACTCGGCCGATCGCGGCAAGGTCGACCAAATCACGGCGAGCTTTCGTAGCAATGGCTACAAGCTGAAGCAGGTGTGGGCCGAGACCGCTGTCTACTGCATGGGCGATTGAGGGAGACCGACCAATGAAACTTGCGACTCTCAAGGCCTCGATTCCGCCCTGGCTTGGCGCCGTTCGCCTCGGCGGTGTCACACTGATCGCGGTGCTGTTGGCGGCCTGCTCGAGCGGTGGCGCACCGACTCAGGAAAAT
>JAGRJB010000011.1 GCA_020442965.1 Pseudomonadales bacterium | reverse complement strand
ACGATCTGCGCGGCCGAGCGCATCGCTCCGAGAAACGCATATTTGGAATTCGATGCCCAGCCGGCCAGGATAACGCCGTACACACCGAGCGACGTCAACGCCAGGACATATAACAACCCCGCGTCGACGTCCGCGATAACCAGACGCGGATCGAGCGGAATGACCGCCCAGGCCGCGAACGCCGGAATCAGCGTGATCGCGGGCGCGAGCCTGAACAGGAGCTTGTCGGACTCTGTCGGTACGACGATTTCCTTGAACAGCAGTTTCAAGACATCGGCGAAGGGCTGGAAAATGCCGGGCAGGAAGCCGAAGATGCTGCCGACCCGGTTCGGTCCCTTGCGCAGCTGCATCGCGCCGATCACTTTGCGCTCGAGCAAAGTGGTGAATGCCACGGCCAGAATCAACACCACGGTGACCACCAGGATCCAGAAGGTCGACCGTACATAGGCCGGAAAAGACTGCCAGGTTGTCAGCAGCCCTTGCATCAACGCTCCGCTCCCGAATACACGGTCGTTGCACGCTGCCCTTCGGCGGTCTGTTGCAGCGAGTAGGCGCGCCGCACGATCGGATCCACGGCATACATTGGCAGGTCCGGCACGCGAATATCGCCAGCAACTGCGCTGGCCGTGTGCGATGTCTGGAACGGCGGCTTGCCATCCCCGGTACAGAGCTTGCGCAATTCATCGCGCACATCTTCGGAGCTCGTGTACTCGAATCCGGGCAGTCCCGCGAGATTTCCGAGCACGCGCAGCACTTTCCAACCAGGGCGCGCATCGCCCAGCGCATTGACCGCGGCGGCGACACTCTGCCAGCGACCCTCGAGGTTGACGTAGGTGCCCGAAGTTTCGGTGAACGTCCCGATCGGCAACAACACGTGTGCTAACGATTTGAGCTCGGCGGAAGCGTATGGCGTCGCCGCAACGACGAACGGTGAGGCGGCCAGTGTCGCCGCCGCCGACGGAAACACACCGTCCGCCCAAGGTTCGAGCGCGCCGACCAGCAGGTAACCCGCCTGCGGTTTGCTCAACATTTCGCGCGCCGTACAACCCCCTGCAGGTGCGGGCTGGCCACCCGCCGCACGATGCGGAACGGCGCCCGCCAAATAGGCGCCGGCGGCATTCCCGCCTTCCGCCAACAATCCGAAATCACCACCCAGCATTGCGGCAAGTTGCGCGCCCACGGCGCGCAGATCCGCATACGCCGGGTGCCTGAGCGCAAGCGCTCCCAACCATATCGCCTTGCGCGCGCCCGACTTGAGTGCCGCGGCGATCGCGCGGTGCGCGACATTCACGGTTGCTCCGTCCACTAACGACTTGAGCGCAGCGGACGGGGCGGCGCCGTCGAGGCATGCCGCATAGATTGCCGCCAGATCACCAACCTGGCGGACCGGCGACGACTCGATGTAGCCCGCCGTAGGGAACAGCATCTCGAAGCGCGCCGGATTGAGGAAGGTGATTTTCGCGCCGCGCAGCGCTGCCGCGCGCACGTGATGCGCCAACAGTGGCAATTCCCGCCGCAGATTCGAACCGACAATCAGCAACGAGTCGAGGCCGCCCACATCGGCGATCGACAACCCACCGATCGTCGGGTGCAGAGGATCGGACGACTGATCGCGGAAGTCCACTTGCCGAATTCGATGATCGACACTATTGGAGCCGAGACCGCGCGTGAGACGTTGCGCCAGGTACAGTTCTTCGAGTGTGGCGCTGGCACTGACGAGCGTGCCAAGCGCACCGCCGGCCCGCTTGAGCCCGGCGACAGCGGCTTCCAAGGCTTGTTCCCAGCTGACTTCTCGCCACGAATCGCCCTCGCGCAGCAGCGGCTTTCGCAGCCGATCGTCGGCCAGCAGCCCCTCGTAACTGAATCGATCGCGATCAGCGATCCAGGTTTCATTGATCGAGTCGTTAGGCCGCGGCACCACGCGCATCACACGACCGCGCAGGACGTGTGCGAAGATATTCGTACCCAGGCCATCGTGCGGCGAGACCAGCGCGCGTTGGGTCATCTCCCAGCCGCGGGCGCGATAGCGAAACGGCTTGGAGTTGAGCGCACCTACGGGACAAAGGTCGATGATATTGCCCGACAGCTCATGGCTGACAGCGCGCTCGACGTACGTTCCGATCTCCATGTGCTCGCCGCGCCCGGTCGTACCGAGTTCCTGAATGCCGGCGATGTCCTGTCCAAAACGTACGCAGCGCGTGCAGTGGATGCAGCGAGTCATGTCGGTCGAGACGAGCGGACCGATGTTCTTGTCCTTCACCACGCGCTTGCGCTCGGTGAAGCGCGAGATATCGCGACCGAAGCCCATCGCCAGGTCCTGCAACTCGCACTCGCCGCCTTGATCGCAGATCGGGCAATC
>JAGRJB010000349.1 GCA_020442965.1 Pseudomonadales bacterium | reverse complement strand
GCGGCCATCAGTCCGTACTCGATCCCATTGTGTACCATCTTGACGAAATGTCCGGCACCGGCGGGACCGCAGTGCAGAAAACCCTGCTCGGACGCGCTGACGTCGGCGCTACGCCCTGGAGTGCGCGCTGCACCATCCACACCCGGTGCGAGTGCCGCAAAGATCGGTGTCAATCGATCGACCACTTCCGCCTCACCACCGATCATCAGGCAATAGCCCCGCTCGAACCCCGCAACGCCACCGCTCGTGCCAACATCCACGTAGTGCAGACCGTGCGACTTGAGCTGCGCCGCACGGCGTATGTCATCGCGATAAAAGGAGTTACCGCCGTCGATCACGACGTCACCCTCATCGAGCAACGGCAGCAGCGAATCGAGCTCGCGATCGACGATCGACGCAGGCAGCATGAGCCAGATTGCGCGCGGTTGCGCCAAGTGACGCACCAGGTCCGCGAGCGATTCGGCCGCAATAGCACCGCGCGATCCCAGCGCGCGCACCGCGTCGGTGACCGGATCGTAGACAACGCAGCGATGCCCGCCCCCTGCCATGAGGCGCTTCGCCATATTCGATCCCATACGACCCAAACCCACCATCCCGATCTCCATCGTCGCTCTCCTACTTCCGTCGTGAGAATGCCGCAGGACGCGCTGAAACTCTGCGCGTGCCACATGGCGCGGCGACGTCATCCTCTATTTCACTTGAAACCGTTATCATTCGGCCGTGACATGCACAATGCGTCGGAGGCCGGCAACCTTCGCAGACGTCAAGGTCAGCCGATCAGAGTCGACAGGGAACATGGGTCTCCGCCGCGTCAGATTTGTTCTGGTATCAGTTGTATCGACTGCTGCGGCCCTCGGCACAGGCGAGCGCAGACTCGTTACGGTGGCAGGAATGCACGCTGCTGCCGAAGGAAGTAAACGTGAAACAGAACGCAATCGAGGAGCACCGACGCAAGGGGAACTCCTGGCGTCGTTTCTGACTTCAGTTGTACGCGCGAACGAGCTGTTCGCGCCGGCCCAATAGCATCGCGGCACGCCGATGGATATCTCGACGATCGATCTAACGAGACTCTCACTACCGTTGCGGCTCGCACTTTTTGCCAGCGTCGCACTCGCCACGCATTTGCTGGTCGTCGTCGTTCGCCACTATGCGAGTGCGTTGTTGTCACGCAATTCTCCGCGTCGATACCAGAAGTTGCGCTCGGTCGCGACACTAACCACCAGCGCGATTGTCTTTTCACTGTATTTTTTTGCCGTGGGGCTGATTCTCCGTGAATTTGGCGTGTCCCTGACGGCCTACCTTGCCAGTGCCTCGGTGGCAGGACTCGCGATAGGCTTTGGCTCGCAGGGCGTCGTGCAGGACGTAGTGACCGGACTCACACTGATATTCTCGGATCTGGTCGACGTCGACGATCTGGTCGAAATTGCAGGACAAACCGGCTTCGTCAAAGCCATCACGATGCGGTTCGTGGAACTCGAGAATGCGCTGGCTGCGACCGTTTTTATCCCGAACCGCACGATCAACAACATTGTCAGCTATCCTCGCGGCTACGTCCGCTGCGTCGTCGATATTGCACTCATAGGCGATCAGCCCGCTCGTCAGGACATACAAGACTACGCCGTGGAACTGATGCGCACGACTTACGAGCAGTTCCCAGGCATCTCCCTGGCAGAACCGAGCCTCGAGGGACGATTCGCGCTGCATGGCGGCAAGGAAATTCTGCGGCTCAAGTTTCGTATTTGGCCCGATCGTGGTGGGCCAATCGAGACGAACTTTGCGCAAGAATTGCTCGCCGTGTTGCAAAGCAAGAACGCCGACTATCAGGCGTGGATGATCACAGTGGGCTACGAGATAGAAGTGCGCAAAGCACGCCGCAAAGACATGTGGCCGTGGCGAGCGGTCACGCCTGCCCTCGAGCGCAGGAACTAGGACACTTCATGCTCGCGGGATACCTGCGACTTCATTTTGAGAGGGAGAGATCGAGAATGGCCCGATTCAGCTTCGACACGCGCCGGCGCATGAGCGCGGCTTTCGCCCTGTGGTTAGTGCTGTTGATCTCGCCAGCCTGTGGTGGCGAATCGCAACTGGCAACCGAGCGATTTGGCACTGTTGCCCTGTATAGGCCCAATGTCAAACCCGACAGCGTGGTTCTCTTCCTGTCGGGTGATGGCGGCTGGAAAAGTGGCGTCGTGGATATGGCGCACGCGCTGGTCGACATGGGGGCGGTCGTCGTCGGTATCGATACTCCGCGCTATCTGAAGGCGCTGCGCACCGCAAATGCTACGCCTTGTCAATCGCTCGCAGTAGATCTCGAAGCGCTGAGTCATCTCGCGCAGCGACAACTCAAGATCAAGGAATACTCGCCGCCCGTTCTGATCGGCTACTCATCTGGCGCAACGCTCGTCTACGCGACACTGGTGCAATCCCCGCCTGGCACTTTCGCGGGCGCCATGAGTCTGGGATTCTGCTCAGACCAGGATATCGGCGAAGCGCAACTCTGTCCGGGCTATGGCCTGAAGTACACACGTAACCGCCGCGGTGACGCCTTGTTCGAACCAGCGTCGCATTTGCGAGAACCGTGGGTTGCATTCCAGGGCCAACAGGACCGCGTGTGCAATCCGGCAGCCGTTGACCAATTCGTGGCCGACGTCGCAGGAGCCGCGGTCGTCAAGCTGCCGAGCGTGGGCCACGGGTTCTCAGTGCAGCGAAATTGGCTGCCGCAATTTCGCGCCGCCTATCGAACGATCGTCGATCGAACGCAGGCTGAGAACAAGACTGTGCCAGTTGATATCCAAGACCTGCCCGTGACGGAAGTCACGACGGCCGACTCGTCGTCGAAGCAATTGGCCCTGCTGATGACCGGCGACGGTGGCTGGGCCGGGCTCGACCAGGACGTCTCCGCCCGATTGGCCGCGCTCGGCACACCGGTCGTCGGTTTCAATTCGCTGAAGTACTTCTGGACCCACCGGACCCCGGAACAAACCGCCGCCGACGTCACGCGGGTACTGCGACACTACTTGCGCGCGTGGTCCAAAACGGAAATTTTGTTAGTCGGTTACTCGTTCGGCGCAGACGTGATGCCTTTCGTGGTCAATCGCTTGCCGGCAGACCTGCGCGCGCGTGTTGTTACGATGACACTCGTTGGACTGGGAAAAGATGCCACCTGGGAAGTTCACGTCTCAAACTGGATACCGGGCCTTGCGCGAGTCGGCTCACTCATCGCACCGGAGATGGCGTCCATCGACATCCCGTTGCTGTGCCTCTACGGAGCGGATGACCACACCTCACTCTGTCCCTCGATCACGCAGCAAAACGTGCGCAGCGAGGTTGTCGGTCAAGGCCACCACCTCGGCGGCGAGTACACGACGATCGCAGATCGCATTCTCGAGTTCGCCAGAGCTGCAAGGCGCTGACGGTGGCCGAGAGCTGAACTCCACACCCGCGGCAAGCACCCAGGTACCAATTTCAGCAAACCACAGCCAGCGTCCCGGCCCTTGCCGGCAGCGCATCGATGCAGTCAACCCGTGACGCCGTTCTGCGTTGATGCGTGAATCGAGTGGCAACATCGGCAGGCGTGACTATGCGACGAAACCTATCGCTATGCGGCCTGGTGGCGCTTGCTTCCGTACTCGGCGTTGCGTCATGCGGGGGGGGCGACTCCCCGGGACCCAGCCCGATCCCTGGGATGGCGCCGAGCGGCCTCAGCTTCGCGGGACCCCAGACTTATACCGTTGGCGCGCCGATCGCCCCGCTCAACCCCACCGTGACCGGCTCAGTGACGAGCTATAGCGTGTCGCCCGCACTGCCTGCGGGTCTCGTGCTGAACATTGCCAGTGGGCAGATCAGCGGCACACCGACCGCGATTACCGCCACTGCGGATTATGTCATTCGCGCGCAGAATAGCATCGGGTCGACAACGTTTGCGTTGTCGATCA
>JAGRJB010000348.1 GCA_020442965.1 Pseudomonadales bacterium | reverse complement strand
GGTGCGATTTCGATGATCGAGGCCGACACATGAGCGCACTCGGACTCGATCACGCTTGATTCTATTTCGGGTCAGGCAGAGCTTCTTTCATGTCTGCCGCCGCATCCTTGGCCGCATCTTTTATCCCCTCGCCGGCATCTCGCACGGCATCGCCGGCATTCTCGGCCGCGTCCTTGAGCTTCTCGTTGTCACGCATGTCGAGCGCGTCTTTGGTGTTCTCGGCCGCGCGGTCCAACGCGCCCTCTTGTTTCTGGGTGCAAGCAGTCGCGAGCACGGCAAAGCAGATCGCGACACTAGTGAGCAGGGCAAAGGATTTCATGGTCGTCTCCTGGATAATGCCAATGCAGAGTCTGCGCTCGCCCTTCGCAGACGCACGTCAGCAACGCGCTGCACCATGCGCCAGACGATTCTGACGCGGACACTGCTCGCTCCCCAGAGCCCAAAACGAAAATAGGCGAGGAACCGCAAGGCCCCCCGCCTATCGGAGTCGCTTGGCCTACTTCAGGTTCAGTTGCCGCAGCATCCTGCCGCCCAGAACCGTCCGCACCTTGCCCCGTTCCGCCGACGCCTGGTTGGACGCTTGCAGCGAGCTCCAGACCTTCTTGGCAATCGGATCCGTACGGGCGTCGAGATTGTCGAGCGCCGCGAGGTTCTTGTAGGTAATCGTGAGAATCAGATCAGGGTCGTGCTCATTCACCGGCTGGTTCGCATACACCGCGTAATCGAGAATGATACCCGCTGCTTTATAGTCGGCCATCAACGCCTTGTAGGTAGTGGCGAGGTATGACATGTAGTCATCGAATTTGCCCGGTTCCGTCCGAATGTAGGAGACGACAACAACATTGCCTTCTGTGTAGGCGCGTGAAGATTCCTGTGCGAATGCCGCTGGTGCCACGGACAGCACCGTCCCAAGTGCTGCCAGCAGCAGCCCGAACTTAAGATGTTTCATATGATCCCCCTCGTTTTGTTTGCTGACGACCCGACGGCCATCATTGATTGCTAGGGTACGCCAAATGCGTCCCGGCAGCTAGGAAAATCGACGATTTTTTGCTGTGATGCTCGGCCGTGACTAACGAGATTGTGTTAGTGCGCGATGAGCGCGGAAGGGCAGCCTGGCGCCGACCTGCTCGAGGCCCGATGCCCAATCCTGTGACGCGAACCGCCCGCGGCCGCTGCGACCGGCGTTTTGGCGTTATAGTTCCTCGCCCGCAAGGCGCGTTGCCACGGAGCGCCGTAGACCCTAACTGCCGCGAGGAATTCTGAGTGGTTCGTGTGCTCATATTGCCACTGCTGATCGCTGCTGCCGCCTGGCCCGTCGCCACGTCTGGCGGTCTCATCGGCCGCGCGTTCTGCGGCGCAGGTTCGTGGCTGGTCGATTGGAGCCAGCGTCTGCTGACTTTTACCCTAAGATTCACGTTGCTGCTCGGCGCGCGCGTGCAGCCGCTGTCCGGTGCCCTCGAGGCGGCCCGCCGCGCATGACTGAGCACCGCGAAGTGCAGGTACCGGACCCGGCACAGGTGGTCCTGCCGAAGGCACATGCCATTTGCCTGAACTGTGGTGCGGCCATTGCCGGTCGCTATTGCCAGTCCTGCGGTCAGCGTCACGACCCGCAGGTTCATACCGTCGGTCATTTCCTCAGCGCGGCCACTGAGGATCTGACGCATGCCGACTCGCGACTCTGGGTCACGCTGTTCGCGTTGTTGTTCAGGCCGGGATTCCTGACGCGCGAGTTCTTCGCCGGCCGGCGCGCCCGATACTTGCCGCCAGTTCGACTCTATCTCGTGGTGAGCGTGCTGATGTTCCTGCTCGCTTCCTTGGGTTCTCGGAGTGACAGCGAGGTCGTCCGCATCGACTCCGGCGCGGGTACGAGCCGGGTCGGCGCACCGTCCGACTGCGACTCGCTGACGTACTCCGGACCCTGGCAGAAGCTGATCGAACCAGCGCTGCGCGAGGGCTGCCGTAAGGCCGTCGCTGACCGGGGGCGCGAACTGCGGCAGAGCTTTCTGCACAACATACCGCGCGCGATGTTTCTGTTCCTGCCGCTCATCGCCTTTTTCATGCAACTGCTGTACTGGCATCCGCGTCGCTTCTACGTTGAACATCTGCTCTTCCTTATCCACAACCACGCGTTCGTGTTCGTCGTGGCGTCGCTGGCAACGCTGGTCGACCTGCTTCCCAGGCAGCCGCCTGGCATCGTGGGATTCGGTGTAGCCCTGTACATGCTGTGGTACTTCTTTCGGGCCACACGCGTGTTCTATGAGCAGGGTAAAGTTCGCAGCGCACTGAAAATGGCGTCCATGGCTGTCATCTACCTGGCGCTCGCGACGCTGTTTATCGCATTGACCGCATTGCTGACCGTTGCGACACTGTGATGGACGCGAGCCGCGCCAAAAAAGTCCAACGGGCTGTCGGTCGTCAGGTTGCAGCGCGTCGATGAAGTGCTCGATCCACCGCCGGTGAAACGGCTGCCGGGTCTGGGCCGCAAGTAGGGGGACACAGAAGTGGCCGCTCGCGGCGACCCGAGGAGCTTTCGATCGTGAAACGTTACCATTCCCGGCGCGACGTGATCGCGGCAGCAGCGATGATCGTGGCCGGATCGAGCGGCGTGGCGCGGGCCGCGGCCCGCACGGTTCCCGAACAGTTCGACGTCGCGATCGTCGGAGCGGGGCTGTCCGGTCTCAACGCCGCGATGATCCTCCAGGATCTTGGCCTCAAGGTCGTGGTGCTGGAGGCCAATTCGCGCGCCGGCGGCCGTTGCCTCACCAAGGATGCCTGGCACCTGCAACCGGATCTCGGCGGCGTGCAGATCGGCAATGCCTACGCGCGTATTCTCGATACGTGCCGGCGACTGCACGTGAAGCTGGGGCCTGGCTCGCACATCAATGCGCCGTATGCGTTCGTGTTCGGGGATACGCTGGTCCCGGCGAAGCAGTGGTCAAGTTCGCCGCTCAACCTTACCGTCGGCCCCGAGCGGGCGATCCCGCCCCACGCGCTCGGCGGATTCTACGTCGAGCAGCGCACGCCGTTCAAAACGCTCGATGGCTGGTTCGACCCGGAAGCGGCCCCGTACGACGTCTCCGTGGCGCAATGGCTCGCAAAACAGGGGGCATCCCCGGCGGCGACCGGAATCATCGCCACGTCGCAGGGCGGCGTGCCGCTCGCGAATCTGTCCGTGCTGCGCATGATGCAGGAAGCCACGCGCGCGGTGCTGGAAGCCCAGTCCGAGGTTTCGCGGCTGCGCGGTCGCGACCAATTCGAGCGCGCCGCACTGACGTCGCAGCATGTGGTCGGCGGCACCTCGCGCCTGATTGACGCCATGGTGGCCTCACTCAAGGGCAGCGTGCGTCTCGGCAAACAGGTCGACACGATCGACCTGAAGAAGAACGGCTGCGAGCTGCGCCTCGCGGATGGCTCGCGCCTCCAGGCGCGCCGCGCGGTCGCCGCCGTGCCGTTTACCGTGCTGCGCAAGATCGCGATCCTCCCCGCGCTGCGTGGCGAGCAGGCCGATGCGGTGGCACGCATGCCCTACGGCAACCAGAGCCAGGTATGGCTGCGCGTCAAGCGACCATATTGGGAAGACGACGGTATCGACGCGTCGATGTGGTCGGACGGCATGTTCACGTTGATTCGCCAGCAGATCGAATCCGACGGCAAGCGCGAGCTGATGTCGGTGCTCGCGTTCGGCGCGAATTCGCGCAAGCTCGACGGGATGCCCGCGGCCGATCGCGGCCGGCTCGCCATTGCGACGATCGAGCGAGTGAGGCCCTCGACGCGCGGCCAGCTCGAGTTCGTGGGGGCGCACTCCTGGGAGACCGAGCCGTTCTCCGGTGGCTGCAGCCACCAATATGTGCCCGGTAGGGTAGTGGCGTGGTCGCACGCGATGGGCGCGCCCCATCTGGGCCTGCATTTCGCGGGCGAACATCTGCGCCGATTCGAAGTCGGGATGGAATCGGCCATGGAGTCCGGCGAGCGCGCGGCGCGCGAGATTGCCGAGGCGCTCGTCTAGCGCGCGATCGGCGTCGCTTGCGAGAGTGCCGCCGGATTTACAGCGGTGCCAGCCTCGCCGCCGCACCCAGTGAGGAGCGGTCCTGGGCGGTGGCGCGATTCAAGGTCGCCGCTCTAAAGCTTTTTGGGCGGCTTCGGCTTCTGGGTTTTCGCGTAGACCTCGAGGCTGGAGAGGTTGGGCTTCTCCCAGTACTCCTTCGGCGGCGCCTCGAGCATGTGCGGATAGAGCTTCTCGCAGTGCGCGCGGACCTTGGGCTTGAAGCCGTCGAGCGAGTCGAACGAGTGATGGGTCGAGTGGTAAACGATGTGGCCGGGCGCCTGGCCCATCAGCATCCAGGGTAGCCACGGCGTGACGCGCGTCCAGGAGCCGGTGTGCAGTACCGAGGTTTTGTCCGGGTTCTGCAGGTCGGCGAGCTTGACGGCGGTGGTGAAGAACTCGCTGACGCGGTTCATCGGGCCGGAGCTCTCGCGCGGCCACTTGTCCGGCTGCAGCGCGGCTTTGTAATAGAGGTTGATGTGCGTGCGG
This sequence comes from Pseudomonadales bacterium, assembly GCA_020442965.1. GTDB lineage: Bacteria > Pseudomonadota > Gammaproteobacteria > Steroidobacterales > Steroidobacteraceae > CADEED01. Next base: position 1,483 of record JAGRJB010000348.1, on the reverse strand, counting down.
TTGTGGACCATGCCGTTGCCGGCGTCGATGTAGTTCATGGAGAACGGCACCGGCGCGCGCGCGACCGGCTTGTTGAGACCGCCGTAATCCGGTTCGAACTTCTTCACCATCTCGGCGAAGTAGTGGTTCCAGGGGTCGTTGATGACGTCGACGACCTCGACGGTCTCATCGGTGTAGGGATTGCGCCAGGCGCGCAGGATGTTCCCGGTGGCGAGGTCGCTGTAGAAGATTGCCTCACGGTGCAGCACGCGGTAGCTGCCGTCCGGCTGACCCCAGGCGCGCGCCACCGACACGACCTCGAAGCCGAACAGGTCGCGTAGCGCCTCGTCCTCGCGCACGCCCAAGACCACGCCGCTGACGCTGGACCACTTCTGCTTGCTCTCGTCGAGGTTGGCGTCGACCCGTACGGCCGCGTTCACGTTGCCCTTGGGCGTGGTGAGGTCGATGTGTGGGCCCTTGAAGCCAGCCGGCGCGGCCGACGCCGCAGCGGCCGACGTCAGTGGCACGGCGCTGAGCCCCGTCGCCAGAGTGCCGGTCAAAATCAACATGTCGCGTCGATCCATGGTTCCCTCGCAGTCAGGCAAGTCGCAGTGCGCGACGGGCCGATGCTGTGCCGAGTCGGAAATCGGGTCAACCGGCGCGGCGTCGTGCACCATCCAGAGGTCGCGGGCCCGCTGGCGTGCAGCCGCTGCGCGGTTTACTGGATATCCTGCACGGAGCATGCATCCGGATGGTGCGAGCGCTCCGGACCGTGGGGTCTTGTTAGTTCGCTGAGTGCCGGACCGGCGCCTGGAATTGGCGCAGGTGCGGGCGCCGAGACTATGATCAGGCGTGCCTGGAATTCGAACAACGAAATCGAACAATGGAGGAGCAGCCATGAGCCGCAAGCGCATCAGATATCCAGACGGCAGCACCAGCCTGGCCGAAGAACTATCCCGCCGCGGCTTTCTGAGCGGTGCCGCGCTGGGCGCCGCGGGCCTTGCGATCGGCACACGGGACGCCAGCGGCGCCGTCGGCAAAGGACCGGCGGAAATCAACATACGCAAGGATGGCACCTATGACACGGTGCCGCTCAGCAAAGACAGCGTCCGCCTGCACGTCATGCAGACTCGTGTACGGCCGGTCGACGCATCGAGCAGCAAGTCCGCCGAAGCGGGTCGCAAAGAGAACGTGACGCATATGCTCGAGCTGCTGCAGAACGCCCAGGAGTGGAATCCGCCCGGCGACATTGTTTTCTTCCACGAATTTCCGATCACGGGCTTCAAGTTCGACTGGACCCGCAAGGACATCGATCGGGTCGCGATCGATCTGCCGGGGCCCGAATTCGAAGCGATTGCCGCTGCCGCTAAACTCTACGGTTGTTACGTCGTATTCGGCTCGTACGTCCGCGACAAGGACTGGCCCGGCCATGTGCTGTCGATCACGACGGTCGTCGGGCCAGACGGGACTATCGTCGACAAGCACTGGAAGGCGCGCAACATCA
>JAGRJB010000347.1 GCA_020442965.1 Pseudomonadales bacterium | reverse complement strand
GCACTCCGCCGCGGGCAATTCTCCGTCGTACATGGCTGACAACTGACTATTCAGCTGACCATGTCCGGGCAAGCTGATGTCATCGGAACTGACTTCCGCTTCGCTCATCCTAACTCCTCTGTGCGGCCGAGACCGCCTTCGAATACTTCACGCAGCCGCTTATCGATCGCCTCGCGAGCACGGAAGATCCGCGAACGAACCGTACCTACGGGGCACTCCATCGCCGCGGCAATCTCCTCATAGCTCAGTCCTTCGAGTTCACGCAGCACGATTGCGGTACGCAATTCTTCGGGCAGACTCTCGATCGCGCGGTTGACGATGCCGCGGATCTCGTCCGTCAGCGCCAGGCCCTCGGGCGTATCGGGGTCTTTCAGACGGTCCTGCACGACTGCGGATTCCTCTGGATTGTTGAAATCGATTTCATAATCGATGGGACTGCGGTTCCGGGCAGCGATCGCATTCTTGGCTGTGTTGATTGCGATTCGATAGAGCCAGGTATAGAACGCGCTGTCACCGCGAAAATTGGGTAGCGCCCGATAGGCCTTGATGAATGCTTCCTGCGCAATATCTTCTGCATCGGCTGGACTGCGAACATAACGTTGAACGAGTTTGACCACTTTGAACTGATACTTGCGCACCAGAAGATCGAAAGCCGACTTGTCACCTCGCTGCACACGCTCGACGAGGGTGCGATCGGTTACCTCGGCCGTCACGGTGATGCCCTGCCCCACACACTCATCAAGGGAACCGGCTCGGGCCGCAACTGCCATGCGCTGAATAGACCCTGAATGGCGGGAAAAGTTCGGTCCAAAGGAAAATGCGACAGGTCGCTTGTGACGCAGGTCATGCTTGCCGCCTCAGTCTAGCAGTTTGGGCGCAACCCTCCCTGTTCGGAAGCCACGTTGGCTGTTGATATCGGCCCACGAGAAGGCGCTGTGCCGGAATCTCAGCAGCCAGATCAGCCGCACGAAGCCCGCGCGATCGACCACTTGGCGATCGATCAGCGCAGCCCGCCGGCCACTTGGCGTCGTGACGACGAACCACAGCCAGCGCGCGCCGAAGCGCGCGGCCGAAAATGCCAACAGAGCCGGTTCTGGTCTACCGCTGGCGTGGGTGTAGACCCAGAGCATGCCATTGGCGTCCCAGCTGACGCGACGTAGGGCATGCGGCCCAAGCAGGCAAAGAGACTGGCGCAGCGGTGCGGCCGACAACCACACCGCGAGCACGCCAGCGAGGCAGCTTGTGACCGGCTGCTTTGCGACGCTGCCTGCGACGCACACCCCAATGAACAACCACCATGCCAGAACGGCGTTACGCGCCGTGCGAGACGGCGTCAGGTCGAGTCCACGTGCTTCAAGTGGATGGGCGTGGCGAGATCTGCGCGACGATGCGCGCGATGTCTGGATCGATTGGCTCATCACCGGCCAATAGATAGCGCGCCAGTTCGGGGTCCTGCAAGCCGAGAATGCGCTCAAATGCGGCACGTTCGTCACTGGACGCATGCCGGTAGTGCTCGCGCAAGTATCGCTCCAACAGAACGTCAAGTTCGCGCATACCGCGCCGGCAGGACCAGGTCAGCCGCCCGAATCGCTCCGCGGCCGTTGCGCTCTTGGGATTCACTACTGGGCATTCACCGTTGGGCATTCACCGTTGCGACTCCACCCCCGGCGGGGACGTCAGTGCTGCCGTTCGACCAGCAGTTTCTTGATCTCAGCGATCGCCTTGGCCGGGTTGAGATCCTTCGGGCACACCTCGGTACAGTTCATGATCGTGTGGCAACGATACAGCTTGAAAGGGTCCTCGAGATCGTCGAGCCGTTCCCCAAGCGCCTCGTCGCGGCTGTCGACTATCCACCGATAGGCCGCTAACAACGCGGCCGGTCCCAGATAGCGATCCGAGTTCCACCAGTAGCTCGGGCAGGCGGTTGAACAGGACGCGCACATCACGCATTCGTAGAGACCGTCGAGCTTCTTGCGATCCTCGATCGACTGACGCCATTCCTTTTCCGGCGCGTTGGTC
>JAGRJB010000346.1 GCA_020442965.1 Pseudomonadales bacterium | reverse complement strand
TGGACGTGAATATCAAAGACTTAAAAACAATATCTACCGAATGCGACGCTACTTCCAAGGTAGATGCGTCGCCCGTCCTTATCTTTACATTTGTAGGCAATAGCTGGCGTGCCGCCGCAGCTCGGTCGCTCTGCAACTCGATGCCAGCCAGATTATTGGGCCGGAAGCCCAGGCGCAGAAACATCTGCAGGTTGGCCCCGCCACCGCAACCGACCTCAAGCAACCGCGTGTCAGCGGCCGGCAGAAAGCGATGCCGACGCAGAAGCTGGATCAAGGCCAGCTCCAAGGCGCGATGCGTGCGCCAGACCCATGGTGCCCATGGTTCGTAGCTGAGTGTTCTGCGCGCGTATCGCTCGTGGATCGCAGCAAGCTCATCTCGCTCGGCTTTCATCGCGACAGTTCCGTCACCGATGCGGTCGGGCGGGCGCCGCAAATTCCATCGACCATACCTCGCAGAAACCCGGTCGCATAGGCGAGGTGATAGGTCGCAAATACCAACGGCAATACCGGCAGGACAGACCAGCTGCCGCCGCGCAGCGCGGCTCGCACGCTGGCGATGACTGAGAGGCCGAGGTACATGACAACGCCGCCAGCGACGACGTGCCAAGCAGGCCGCCACCAGATGCCCACCGCCGACAGAGCGAGAACAAACACCAACGTGCCGGCCGGCACGACGTGACGCAGTGATGCGATAGCGCGGTGTTTTTGAATCACCCTCACCTTCCAATACCCATATTGGAAATACTGTCGAAATAACGACACAAGACTTGCACGAGGTGAATACCATGAGCGAATTTTCGGCGATTGCCAGATTTTCCCTCCTTGTCTCACAATCCGAAGATTGAGTTCGTCATCCTGGTTTCTAACGAGCGCTTCGTCAAACATCCCGATTTCAAAGAGCCTGCTCTTGTACCAGCATCCGTAGGTAACAGTGTCGACAAACCCCTCATAGTTCGGATCATGAAATTTGGCTCCGCCCACTGAAAATCTTGAGTGATACGCCGTGGCGTTGGCACGCTGCCAATAGTCGATGGACTTGGTTAGCGCCGGGCCACCGACATTGTCCGCCCCCGTACGCTCCAGAGCTGCAATGCATTCATGCAAGTAATCGGGGGCGTACTCGCTATGCACATCCATTCGTGCGATCACTGCGCCACGCGCTAGCTTCAGGGCTAGATTCAGCCCAAATGAAACGGTTCGCTGCGGGTTGTCGACGATGACCAAGCGACTATCTTGCTCCGCGATCTGCCGCAGAATCTGGCGAGTCGCGTCAGTGCTCATTCCATCCGAGACGATCACTTCGACTGGTCCAGACAAGCCTTCTTGCGCAAGCGCTGAATCAAGAAATGCCTTGATGTGCTGCTCCTCGTTGTAGCAAGGCACGATGACACTCACCACGGGTGTCGAAATCGATGCCGGCCGGTTCACGCCAGCCCTTGCTCGCGCTGCCAGGCCTGAAACATCAGAACGTCCCAAATTCGCGTGCCCCAATTGGCTCGACCTGCCTGATGCGTCTGCCAAACATGGCGAATTGACGCTACTTGAAGTAGGCCGGATTCCTTCAGCGCAGCCTCCGACATCAGGTCCTCGGCCCAGTCTCGCAGTCCGGCCCGCAACCAACTGTCAAGTGGTACGCCGAACCCTACTTTAGGGCGATCGATGAGTTCTCGCGGCACGTAGCGATAAAGCACATCTCGAAGAATTCGCTTACCGCGACCACCGATTACTTTCGCCTCCGTCGGTAACCGCAACGCGAATTCAACAACCTCCCGATCGAGAAGGGGAGCTCGAACTTCGAGCGAAACCGCCATTGATGCTCGATCGACTTTCACCAAAATATCGTCAGGCAAATACTCCCTCAGATCACGCCGACCCATCCAGTCGAACGCATCTTGACCTGGCACCATTGAGGTTGCGCTGAGCGCCTCACTGGACAATGCGTCATCAAACACACAAGCAGCCCCTACCGGCCAGTGCTGAAGTAGATAGCAATATACTTGATCCAAACTGTCCATGGACATTAGGTTGGCCAACTTGAGCGCCTGTTGCGCAGGTCGAACGGTGCCCGGTGCAGAACCAAACATACCCGGCGCAACCACGCCGATCGAGTTCCAAAGCGCCCCTGGCACTAATCTTACAATCTCTGCGACCCAACGCCCCGCGAAGCGCGGCAGCCTGCGCATCTCGCGCACCAGCTTCTCGGCAATGAAATATCGTGAATAGCCGCCGAACAACTCATCCCCACCGTCACCGGACAGCGCTACAGTCACAGCGCTCCGAGCAATCCGCGAGATCAGCAACGTCGGAATCTGCGATGAGTCGCCAAACGGCTCATCAAAGAGCGCACCCAAAGTGGGAACGATTGCCCGTGACTCGGTGTCGGTAACGGTCACTTCGGTATGCTCGGTACCGAGTATCGCCGCTACATCCCGCGCAAAGCCGCTCTCATCAAAACTAGGGTCATCAAAGCCGATTGTGAAAGTCTTCACCGGCCGATTGGCAATCGACTGCGCAATGGCAACGATGGCGGACGAATCCACGCCCCCGGATAGGAAGGCGCCAACTGGCACGTCCGCCACCAACCGATCTGCAACGGCACGGCGCAGAATCGCTTCCAGCTCATCAACCGATTGATCGTACGTGACTATTCCGTCGGATCTCTGCGGGTACTCACTGACACTCCAGTAGGTAGACTTGATCAGGTCTGTCGTGACTCTGTCAGCTGCTCGTATAGTAACTAGTGACCCAGGCGCAACCTTGAAGACTCCACGAATGATCGCCTGTTCGCCACTAACATAGCCGCGACCAAAATAGCCCGCCAGTGCTTGCGGATGCACTTGCCACTCGATGCCAGGAATCTCGCGAAGCGCCCGCAGTTCGGATGCAAACGCAAGGCCGCCGCCGGTCAGCGCGTAGTACAACGGCTTCTTTCCGAGTCGGTCGCGAACAAGTGTCAGCTCACGCTCTCGGCGATCCCACACCGCAAAAGCGAACATGCCACTCAGGTGGGATAACGCGGCGCAAATCCCCCAATGCTCAATCGCCGCCAGTAAGACCGCGGTGTCAGAACGCACGTTAGTACCTGCGCCTGCCTTCCACAGATCAGCACGCAGTGCTTCGAAGTTGTAGATTTCGCCGTTGAAAGTAACAACGTACCGTCCCGAAGCGGACATCATGGGCTGCCGTCCCTGCTCGCTCAAATCGACAACCGCCAACCGACGATGACCGAGATAGAGACGTTCCGTCGCGTCCATCCAGAAGCCATCGCCGTCGGGCCCACGGTGCCTTAGGCGTTCAGCCATACGCTTGGTCGTTCCCGTAGCCTCGTCAATGCACAAACGATCAAGCAAATAGTGTCCGACGATGCCGCACATTTCGATTCGTGTGGAAGCTTGATCTAACGCGCAGCAGCGCCGGTCATTGCTGCACGCATCTCGCGAGCTTCGCGCCAGACGCTGAGACGTTCTTCGGCTACGCGCCCCGCATCATAGTTCGCAAATACATGCTGCCGTCCGCTATCCCGATCGCCGGAGTATTTCTCGGGGAACCTCAGGACGTCTGCAAGTGCCGACGAAAGACTATCGACTCGCGGCGATACTATGAGCTGATGCTGAAGCGTGGCCAGCAGTTCCTCGATTCCT
>JAGRJB010000345.1 GCA_020442965.1 Pseudomonadales bacterium | reverse complement strand
AGCGCTGGCGTGGGCCACGGCAAGTTACCTGACGGCGGAGACCGACGCTGCCTGGCCACGGCTCGATTCCACGGTCACCTGGTTCAGTCTGTTTGCCACCTTGTTGGTGGCGCGTGCCAAGATTGAGAATTGGATTTACTGGATTGTCACGGATTCGGTGTTAGTGTTCTTGTATGCGGCACAGGGGCTGTACTTCGCAGCGCTGCTGTTCGTCATCTATATCGTCATCGCTTGCGTGGGCCTGGTCGAATGGCTGAAGCAATACCGAGCGGCAACGGCAGCCGCGTGATACCGCACGAAGTCATGCGCGCAGTCCCTGGCTGCGAGAATGGCGAGCCGCCTTTGTCCGTGACCCCACTCGCCGGAGGGATCAGCAATACGACTGCGCAAGTGCGCACGACTCGTGGGCATTTCGCCGTGCGCGTCAACGCGACCGGGGTGGAAGGCCTGGCGATCGACCGACAACGAGAAGTCGCGTTGCACCGCGTCGCCGCCGCTGCCGGCCTTGCTCCTGCCGTGATTGTGGCGGATCCAACCGGAAGATTCCTGATTACCGAATTCGTAGACGGTCGAGCATGGACTGCGGCATGTTTCTCGCGTGCAGCGGATCTGCGCGAGCTCGCAGGTCGCTTGCGGGTTCTGCACTCCGTAACGCCGCCTCAGGTAGCGCCGTTCGATCCTGCTACGGTATTGCAAGACTATGTACGGATAGTGCGGCCCGACTCGCAGGATGATCGCGCGCTACTCAAGGAGCTTCTCGACCGCGGGCAGCGCGCGCTCGATGGCTCCAAGCCTTCGACTCGCACGGCGACCATCGTTCACAATGATCTCGACGCGCGTAATCTCATTCAGAATCAACGTCTCGTGCTGATTGATTGGGAGTACGCACAAGTCGGCGATCCGCTCATGGATCTCGCCTGCGTCTTGTCTTACTATCCGCAGGCGGCCGAGCACAGCAGGTTGTTATTGTCAGCGTCTGGCTTGCAGGAGCATGGCGCGACGTTTGACATGTTGTCCGCGCTCGCCGATTGGCACAGATTGATCAGTTATCTGTGGTGTCGAGCCCGTTGTCGCCGCGATCAGCTGCCCGCAAACCAAGTCGACCTCGAGCGACGAATCGTCGGCGGCGCAGCTCTCCGGTAACCCACCGCTGGCCGATCTTGGCTAAACTTCGTGTCCGCCCTCCGGCAGTTTGGATATCCCGAGTCGGCGAAACTGGAATCCGGGCGGATCACTAGGCAGACTTGCGCGCGAGATTGCGTCGGCGCATAACGCTATCGCTGGAAGACAGATAAAAATCATTATTTTTCAATTAGTTATCGAGAAGAAGTATGACGAAGCTTTTAGTGGTGGATCGTGACGGGGAGGAGCATGAGGTCGAATGCAAGCCGGGTTTGAAAATCATGGAGACCCTGCGTGAGCTGGACTATGGTGTCGCTGCGATCTGCGGTGGAATGTGCTCATGCGCCACGTGTCACGTCTATGTCGATCGGAATTGGGCGGACCAATTGCCCGCGCCGATGTCTGATGAGCGCGAACTGCTCTCGGAGCTCGCACATTTCCAGGACAATTCGCGACTGTCATGTCAGGTTGAGATGACCGAGTCGCTCGCGGGCTTGCGTGTCACGATCGCACCGGATGAGTGAGGAATGAACATGACCGACAAGACTGTGACCGTAGAGATCCGTGGTTCGATTGCAATCGTTACGCTAAACCGCGCAGAGAGCGCTAACACATTGAACATGGAGATGGGCCGCGATCTCGCCGCCGCCGCGATCGCCTGCGAGGCGAATTCGGCGGTCCGTGCCGTTGTGTTGACAGGAGCCGGCAAGAATTTCTGCTTCGGCGGCGATCTGCGCGGCATGATCGCCGGTGGCGAGGCGATCGAGCCATACTTGCGTGAGCTGACTTCCCACCTGCACACGGCTATTGCGCATTTCGTGCGGATGGACGCGCCGATCGTTGCGGCAGTCAACGGTACCGCGGCAGGCGCCGGGATCGGACTCGTGGCGATGAGCGATCTCGCGGTCGCGGCCGAGGGTGCCAAGTTCTCGCTGGCCTACACAGGCGTCGGTCTGACGCCGGACGGCAGCACGTCGTTCTACCTACCACGGGTGGTTGGCTCGAAGCGCGCGGCTGAATTGATCCTGACTAACAGGGTCCTGAGCGCGGCAGAAGCGCTCGAGTGGGGTCTGGTGAACACAGTGGTGCCGGATGCCGATGTCGTGGCGCGCGCCGTTGAGATGGCCGAGCGCCTGGCAGCAGGGCCATTGGGCGCATTTGGCGTTACCAAGCGGCTGCTGGCGCAGTCGTTGGGTGCACTCGAGTCGCACATGGCGCTCGAGAGTCAGGCCATCGCGCGTCAGGCGGCAAGCGTGGAGGGACGCGAAGGGATCAGCGCATTTCTCGAGAAGCGCAAGCCAAAGTATGGGTAGTCGCGCATGACCGCGCTGTACGTGCTGCTATTGTTAGCTGCGATGGCCGCGATCGGTCGTATCATCTGGTCGCTGCGCAAGATTGGTCAGGCACGCAACGACAGTTGGGACGAGAAGGTGATTGATCAACTGCGCAAGGGTGGTTCCGATCCATTCCAGCCTCACGACGTCGACTTCTTTTTTGCCATGCCGGATGAGCCGACTGCGCGCAAAGTGGCTGGAATTCTGGATGGCGAGGGGTTTCGCACCGACGTTGAGCACAAGGATGAGATTCCGAGCCAGCCGTACAGCGTGCATGCGTTGCGATCGATGCGGCTTTCCGCGCCGGACATGAAGAGTATGAGCCGCCGCTTCACGCAGCTCGCCGCTGAAGTGGGTGGTACCTACGACGGCTGGATAGCCTCGCACGTCGATCGCAAGGACGATAACTCCGAGCCCATTGGCTAGGCTACTTCTTCTCGGTCTGACGCCGCACGGCGTCGGCGGCGGCTCTGATCTTGTCCTGATCGCCGAGATAGCGGCTGGCGATTGGCTTCAGCCGTGCGTCGAGTTCATAGAGCAAGGGAATACCGGTAGGGATGTTGAGTCCGACGATGTCCTGCTCCGAGACATTGTCGAGCATCTTCACCAGCGCCCGCAGACTATTGCCGTGAGCAACGACCAGGACATCCTTGTTAGCGCTCAGAGTGGGCTCGATGCGTTCCTTCCAGTAGGGCAGAACACGCGCGAGCGTATCCTTGAGCGATTCGGCGGCGGGTAGCAGCTTGCGGTCAACGTCGGCGTAGCGCCGATCGAACCGTGGATGGCGCTCATCATCATCGGTCAGCGACGGCGGTGGAATATCGTAACTGCGCCGCCAGATTTTGACCTGGGCATCACCATGTTTCTCCACGGTCTGGGCCTTGTTGAGGCCCTGCAGTGCGCCATAGTGCCGTTCGTTCAGGCGCCACGAGCGCTCAACCGGTAGCCACATCCGGTCCATCTCATCGAGCGCGATCCACAACGTGCGTATCGCTCGCTTGAGAACCGAGGTAAAGCACAGCTGCGGCTCGAGTCCGGCTCGCTTGATCTCGACCCCGGCCTGTCGCGCTTCGATCAATCCTTGCGGGGAGAGATCAACGTCGTGCCAACCCGTAAACAGATTGTCGAGGTTCCAGGTGCTCTGACCATGGCGCAGCAGAATGAGTTTACCAGGCACGCGTGCGCCTCCGTCGATGATGCCAGCAGCTATGATACTGCTTTGTTGCGCTGATGGGCGTCGAGTCCGCGTTGGCAGCGGACGCTGCCCGCTGCGAGCGTAGATCGCAACACCAGCTCGTTAGCCAAGCGCCGGTCGCGCGAGGCGGGTGGATGGTGCAGATGCCACGCAATCCCGCCGAACAAGAGCGTTTGTCGCGCGACTCCCGTATTTGCCAGACGCGCCGCAAGCTCCTTGTCCTCGGGGCCCCAACCTTCGATCGCCTCGTTGAAGCCGTTGACACGCAGGAGATCCTCTCGCCAATAAGCTTGATTGCACCCCTTGATAGCGATCGCATAATTACCCACGTGGCGCAACGCACGTGACAGCAGCGGCGCATGTAGTCCATAAAGTCTGCGTAGTCTCGCTCCGCGTGTGATGGGTGTTGTGAAATCGGACTGCGGCGTTGCGAGCCGTTGCGCGGTGTTTGCTTCACTGAGCGGTATCCGGACGCCTTGCGAGAAGTAGCCGCGGCGTGCCATTGCGACGTGATCGGCGATGAATTCGCGATGCAGCAGCATGTCGCCGTCAACGAAAACCAGATAGTCGCCGGTGGCCGCAAGAATCGCGAGGTTACGTACGCGCGTCAGCCGAAATCCGTCGTGCTCTTGCCAGACGTGTGACAGGGGTCTGAGCGCGCCGCGCTGAAACTCGCGCACCACTGCCCCCGTTGCATCGCCGGAGCCATCGTCAGCGACGATTATTTCGGTGGGCTGCGCGCTCTGTGTGACTACCGTGGTCAGAACAGCGCGTAGCGCATCTGGTCGCTCGTAAGTGGTTATGACGAGCGTTGTACGCACCGTTGGTCCGGTCGGAGCCGCCAGCGACTAGCGTGTCGTCAAGCTGCGGACAGACTCGACTCCGACCGACAGCGTCGCAAAGTCGGTGCCACCGCTCGCGCGCATGTCGATCAAGGTTCGCTTCCAGCTCGTGAGTTCCTCTCCCATCGATCGCGCCCAGGCGTCGATGCGGGACCTGGCA
>JAGRJB010000344.1 GCA_020442965.1 Pseudomonadales bacterium | reverse complement strand
AATCCGCCAGCGCCGGCGCAAAGGCCGACATCAGCACGGTACCAATGCCGAATACCGGCGCCACGACCTGGATCATCGTGTCGTAGCCGCGCTGGTAGAGTCTGCTCCAGGTGAACACGAGCATGACGATCACAGCGGGAATATGCAGCGTGAACCGGATGAGATTGCCGATCGCCGTACGCTCGATGCCGAGCACGTAGTTGTCGATGACTGAGAATCCCAACACCGTGCAAGCGGATACCAGGATGGATAGGCGCACCCAGCGCTGCATGGTGGCGCGATGAGCGGTACGGAATTCCGCCTCGATCGCACCCGGGAACCCGAGCTGGCTGAAACCGCCCGACTCGAGCAGCTGCTTCACCCCGGACTCCGGTTGAATTCCGCTCATCGGCTATTCGGTACTCTCGTGAAGCGTTGTTGCGACCGGCGGCAGCAATTAACTGCCGATTTTGACCTCAACGAACGACTCTAGCGCAGATCTCTCCCACGCTCGTCGCGTGGGGCTTTGACGCGTGTTCGCCAGACTTCGAAGGGGTCCCACCCGAATGCTCGATTGCGCTCAATAGTCTGCCCGATTTGGTCACGCTGCGACTGAGGCGCAAACGCTTCTTCGTTCGCGGCTGCGAGTGCTACCAACTCGAGCGCCCTGTGCTCGGAAGGATGCTTAGGAATCATCGACTTAAAACCCCATTTGAATTATTAACTGAAGACATAACTGTCCACGTTTTGATCAGGGATTGTAGGCCGGGAATTGTGAAATGGGTATTAAATCGCGATTAAAATTGTGAAATCGTGAGATGCCGCAGCATATGTCAAAGACTGATCATGCGGCGATGCGTCAATCGTTGAAATACGCCGCCAGAAACTCGTCGAATCCGACCTTGTCCGCCGCCTCGACGGCTTGCTGCGCCGCAAGCGACTCTGCTGCGCCGGCCGCAAACTCGGCCAGCCGTTCGGTGTTGGGGGGATACAGCGCCAAGAAGTATTCTTTGTGAAGCCGTGACATGCGCAGCGAAACCTCAAAAAAGGACTCGCCGGTCTCGCGCATTTCAGTAAGCAGCCGCGCCGAGGGCGTCAAGCTCACCTCGTCAAGCTTGACCTTCTGTAGCGCGAGCGCCGTTGCATAGGGCTTCGCGGCGTCGCCGCGATCCAGGATCTCTGCCACGCCCTCCATCGACTCGATGATCTCGTGTCCCCAGGCGCGCAGCGCGGTTTGCCGACCGTCGCGCATCAGCATGAGTCCTGGCTCGCGGCCGCGATGCGCGACCGCCAGATGATTCCGATCGAGCTCGATTTCCTCGGCCCCATCGATGAACGGGCTGTCACTCAGCACGCAGAACGCGAGGAAGGTTTCAAGAAAGCGCAACTTGTTTTGATTGACGCCCACTGGATCGTAGGCGCTGACGTCGAGCGCGCGTACCTCGACGTATTCGACGCCGGCGCGCAGCAATGCCTTGGTCGGCCGCTCCCAAGACCGCGCGACGCGTTTCGGGCGGATAAAGCTGTAATACTCATTCTCGATCTGCAGCACATTGGCGTTCAGCTGCTGGTAGTGCCCGTTCACCTTGACGCCGAGCTGTTCGTACTCCGGGTGCGGAGTCGAAATCGCGCGCGTGAGATCTCGAACATATTCATCAAGACTGTTGACCGAGACGCGCAAGCCCGCCTGGTTGCGATTTCGATAGCCGAGGTCGCTCATCCTCAAGCTGGTGGCGTACGGCTCGAACGCGGTACCCGGCTTCAGCCGCGGCAGTTTGAAATCGCGCCCGGCCAGAAACGATTCGCACACCGCCGGCGAGACGCCGAACAGATACAGCACGATCCAGCCATGCCGACGATAATTGCGCAGCAAATGGAAGTAGTTAGCGGAGATGAAGTCCTGGCGGCTTTCGCGTCCATCCCGAATGTGCTGCCAAGCGTCCCAGAACTGCTCGGGAAAGGAATAGTTGAAGTGCACGCCCGAGATGGCCTGCATGATGCGACCGTAACGATTACCGAGCCCCTGTCGATAAACGGTCTTCATCCGACCAATATTGGAGCTGCCATACTGCGCGATTGGAATGCTCTCGTCGCCATGCAGGGCACAGGGCATCGAAGTAGCCCACAACAATTCGTCGCCCATATGCTGATAGGCGAACTGGTGCAAATCGCACAAATACTGTAGCAGCTCCCAGCTTGACCGGAACGTCGGCGTAACAAACTCGAGTAGCGCTTCAGAATAGTCAGTCGTTATGTTGCTCGAAGTGAGCGCTGAACCCAGCGCGCGCGGGTGTGGAGTCGCGGCGATTTCGCCGTCGGGCGTGACACGCAGAGACTCTTTTTCGACACCCTTGCGACCGCCTTGCAATACCTCGGGTTCGCCGCTGTTGATGAGCGCTGCTAAGCCCCGCTCAAATGCGCGGTCAACGGCCGATCGCTTCTTGCTCATGGGGAACTCTTGGGCGTCAACTTTTTACGTCAGCTCTTTTGCATCGCCGACAGGAACGCGCGGACGCGCTTCGCGTTGGCGCCCGCATCCCCAAGTCCAACGCGCGACTTGGAGCGAATATCAATCACACTACCGGCGGCGGCGCTGCGAACGCGCACGACAACATCGTCTTTGAAGCCGAAGAAGGTGGTTGTCGCAGTTGCCTCGAGACGACCCTCGACCGGCGCGGACTCCTGAATCTTCCAGCCCAGATCGCGCGCGACACGCTCCGCGCGAGCGAACGCATCGGCCGCCGGCAACGCCAGCACGAGCGTCTGAATGTCGCCATAAAATTTACGCTGTACGTCCGGCACGTTGAGCACGCCGTTCTTGGTCTTTTCCTCACTAACATACTCGGACGGATTCACGCCCGGCGTCTCGGCACGAATAGCGCGGATTTTGACGAATGCCGGCGGATCGACGAGATCCGTGCTGATCTCATGAATCGGCGGCACGCCGAAGGCACGTACCAGTTGCAACAGCAGGTAACCAAACAGGACAAGCGCTACCGTCAGCGCGAGCGCGACGCTGCCGGCGCGGATCGGAACCCGCGTGGCTGCCGCGCCAATCCAGCCAATCGCTCCGGTCAGGATGCCAATGGCCAACAGTGCGCCGCCGCCGGCGAGGGTCATCAGGCCGGGTCCGAATTTCACGAGGCCGAGGCGCGTCAGGGGGCCGGACAGCACGACGAGCAACAGGCCGAGCCCGATGATCCAAAGCGATGCGCTCGCCAGCCGCACGGGCCACACGGCGCTGCCGGCCAGCTGCGGGAAATTGGGTGTACTCATCGGCCGCTCCTCGTGCGTGCGCTGCGTAGGCGCGCTCGACGCATCAACGCGTGCGGCGCAGCCACCACTTTAGCAGACCTGCCGTTCGCGGCGTCAGCCGCGTACGGTTCCAGGCGTCCGCCAAGCGGCGCAGATACTCCGAACGCGTCGGATACGGCAGCACCAACGACCCTAACGACCCCAATCCAGTACGCTGGTACATTGCGAGCACCAGCTGCGCGATCTGCTCGCCGGCGTCTTGACCGACGATCGTGGCGCCCAGTATCCGGCCGCTCTGCGGCTGCACCAGCAATTCGGCATAACCGTCACTGGCGGCGACACTCTGTGCGTCGACTTTGGCGTCGGTCTTACCCCGATCCAGCGCGTCGAACTCGAAGCGTAGCGGCATGAATGCCGTGGCGGACTGCTCCAGGTCGCGCCGGGTCGCACCGACATGCGCGACTTCCGGTTTGGTATACGTACACCAGGGTACGACGAGATCGTCGGCTCGCGCGCGGCCGAGGAACAGCGCATTGCGCACGACTATTCGCGCATGCGCGTCGGCCATGTGGGTGAACTGATACCTGGAACAGACATCGCCGGCGGCGAAGATATGGCGTTGCGAGGTGCGCAACCGCGCGTCCACCTCGATACCACCGCGAGGGTCGAAGCGCACCCCTGCCGCTTCGAGGCCGAGGCGGGCGACGTTACGCTGTCGCCCAATCGCTGCTAACACGACGTCCACTTCCAGTGTCTCGACTGCCTCGCTACCGGCATCGCTGTTCGTCGATTCGTGACGCAGTTGTTTGGCGCCGTGCGTAGTCTCGATCGACGTCACCTTCCGACCAAGATGCAGGTGTACGCCGTCCGCCGCCAGCGCCAGCTGTACTGCCTGCGATGCAGATTCGTCTTCGATCGGCAGTATCCGCGGTTGCATCTCGATGAGATGCACCGCGGTGCCAAGGCGCGCGAACGCCTGCGCCAACTCACACCCGATCGGGCCGCCACCCAGGATGGCGAGTCGCCTGGGCTGTTCCTGTAGATCGAAAATATTCTCGTTCGTCAGCGCCTGCGCAGCGAGACCCGGTATCGGCGGTACGAACGCACTGGCGCCCGTCGCGATGACGATCTTCTTGCCTGTCAGCACCAACTTGTCCACCCTGACCCGATGCGGATCGATGAACTCTGCCGCGCCGAGAAACACGTCGACTCCGGCCTGCGTGTAGCGCGCGACGGAATCGTGCTGCGCGATCTCGGCGCGCACCGCTCGCACGCGCGCCATCGCGCGATCGAAACTGAGCCCGTTGGTGGCACTTGCTAACAATGTCTTGGATGGTACGCAACCGACGTTCAGGCAATCGCCGCCCATGCGATAGCGCTCGATCAACGCGACTTTGGCGCCCAAGCCCGCGGCGGCGATCGAGATGACGAGGCCAGCCGGACCCGCTCCGATCACGACAAGATTGTAGCGATCCGCTGGTGCCGGATTGCGGTAGTCGGCGGGAAAGACCAGCGTTCGCCAGACTTGGTCCGCAGCGTGCCCTGGATAGTTCACGCCGAACCCGCCGCATCGACTTCGCGCTCGAGATAGCGGCGTGCGACTCGCGTGACGAGCACTGTCACTGCCACGGTCGCGATCAGCCCGACCACTAACAGAACTTGTCCCGCCCAACCGGTATCGACGTCGCCGGCCAGTACTTGTGTCAGATTGGCGGCGACCGATCCAGCGTAGACATACAAGAGTGTCGCGGGAAACATGCCGATCCAGGAGCCGAGGATGTACTGGCCCGGCTTGACCGCCGTGATGCCATAGGCATAGTTCAACAGATTGAATGGAAACAGCGGCGACAAGCGCGTCAGCATCACGATCAGAAGGCCGCGTTCGCCGAGCGCGCGATCGAGCGCACGAAACCTGGGCCAGCTGGCAATCTTGCGACTGACCCAATCGCGCGCAACGGTGCGGCCGACAAAGAACGCCGCCGTCGCGCCGAGCACGCTCGCGACTGACACCAGCGCGACCGCCGCCACAAGACCAAATATTGCGCCCGCAGCAATCGTCAGCAACAGCCCTGGTAGCATGGCGACGGTGGCGACAACATAGAGACCTACAAACGACACCGCGGCGAGCCGCGGATTGGCAGCCGTCCATTCGAGCGCTGCGCCGAGCCATTCGCGTACGGGCAATAACCAGACGAGCAAGCCGACGACCACGAGAGCCGTCGCAATTCGAACGATATTTACGGCCTTTGACGACACGACAAGCTGCCTGGTGGCGGACAAGACTCCAAACACTGCTCAACAGACCGCGCGCGGCCGCCGGATATTGCGCACGACTCGATTCCGTTCATTGTACGTTTAACCGACGCGCGCTAACGTGGCGTCATGAAGAGCGTCTCTGCACTCGTCGCGATCGCACTACTGGCCGCAGCACCGGCGCACGCGTTCCGGTGCGGCAACAAGCTCGTGCACGAGGGCGACACGCGGAGCGAAGTGGCGGCCAAATGTGGCGAGCCGACGGAGGTGTCGCGCCGCTCGG
Organism: Pseudomonadales bacterium; assembly: GCA_020442965.1. Classification (GTDB taxonomy): domain Bacteria; phylum Pseudomonadota; class Gammaproteobacteria; order Steroidobacterales; family Steroidobacteraceae; genus CADEED01. Next base: position 5,256 of record JAGRJB010000344.1, on the reverse strand, counting down.
TCTGGCGGCAGCCGATCATCTGGCATCGCGGTCGACCGTTCTATGTGGGCGACGGGCTTATCGAAATACCGGTCGAGACCTGGATCTACAACCTTGGACCGCGCAAGTTCATGCGCCGGGTGCGCTTCGAGGACGGCGTGGTGGTCGAGATCGAGACTCTCGGCTATGGCTATCGCTGAGCGCCGATGGTCAGGGCCGTGGGTCAAGATTGCGCGGCAATCCAGCGGTCGATCTTTGCTTCCAACACGCCGAGCGGCACGGCACCGTCGCGCAGTATCTGGCTGTGAAACGCCTTGATGTCAAAGCGCGACCCGAGCGCCAGTTCCGCTCTGGCGCGCAGCGCGCTGATGCGCAGCTGCCCGATCTTATAGCCGAGCGCCTGGCCAGGTGTAACGATGTAGCGCTCCACTTCCGCAATCACGTCGCTCTCGGCCATGGTCGAATTGTCGAGCATGTACTCGATCGCCCGTTCACGACTCCAGCCTTTCGCGTGCAGCCCAGTATCAACTACCAACCGCATTGCGCGCAGCATTTCGTCCGATAATCGACCATAGTACTGGTACGGATCGGTAAAGACGCCGAGTTCCTTGCCGATCGATTCACAGTACAGCGCCCAACCCTCGGCGTACGCCACGTAATTGTTGAAGCGACGAAATCGCGGCAGCCCGGTGAGTTCTTGCTGGATCGCGATCTGGAAATGGTGGCCCGGTGCCGCCTCATGCAACGACAGGGTCTCCATTCCGAAGATCGGCTGTGCCTTGAGATTATAGGCGTTGACATAGAAAACGCCCGGCCGCTTGCCATCCGCCGAGGGTGACTGATAGAACGCGCCCGCCGCGGACGCGGCACGGAACGGCTCGACCAGCCGCACTTCATAGTCAGCCTTCGGGAAGTCCGCGAACATTCCTGGCAGCAAGGCATCAATACGGACCTTGGTCGCACGATACCCTGCTAACAACTGTGCCGAATCGGTGAAATAGAACTGCGGATCGGTCTCGAGAAAGTGAAAGAACTGCTCGAGGTCTCCTTTGAAGCCCACCTGATCCTTGACCGCCTCCATCTCCCCCCGAATACGCGCGACCTCGGCGAGCCCGATTGAATGGATTTCATCCGCGGTCAGATCGGTGGTGGTAGCCAATCGAATGCGCAGCCGGTACCACGCCTGACCGTTCGGGAGATCGGACCAGGCAACGGTCGTACGGGCCCGTGGGGCGTACTCCGTTGCGATGAAATCGCCGAGCCGCCGATACGCGGGCGCGAGCGTCTTTTCGATCAGCTGGCGGTACTGGCCTGTCAGGCGCTCACGATCAGCGCCAGGAATCGCCACTGGCATGTTCTTGATGGGTTGCCAGAACACGCTCGTCTCGGTGTTCGCGCTCGCCAGCGCCGCGAGCTGCGGCACGACCTTTTTGATGGCTGGCTGCGGCACGGTGATACCGAGTACCAGCCCGTCGCGCATCGCACGAATCGCGTCGTCCACCCAGGCCGGAAAAGCCCCAGCACGCTGCAAGAAGTTGTCGTAGTCCGCGACGGTGCGAAACGGCTGCGGCCCAGACCCAGAGCCGTACACCGCGAGCGTGGTCGCCAAGCTGTCCATCTGATCCACAGGCATCAGATACTCGTGAAATGACAGTCGCTCGAGCGTATTTTCGCGCTCGCTGACGAAGATATCGCGCGTCACCTGTGCGGCTGCCGAGAGTCTCGCCGCGTCGAGCCGCCTGACCCGCGCGAGGAAGGTCTGCTCGGTGTCGCCGACCTCTCGCCAGAACGCCGCTGACGCGCTCGGTTCCAGCCGGTCGTTATAGCGTTCGTCGCCGATCGCCGTAGCCAGGGTCGGAAACAGTTGCAACTGCCGCTCGAAGTACTCCTCGACCAGGGCGGCGAGTGCAGCGTCGAGGTCGGCGGTTGTCGCACTGCTCGGGTTCGGGTTCATAACCTGCGGCGGCGTGCCGGTGCAACCAGCGAGCGACGCCAGCAAAACGGCTGGCACTAACGACCAAAGCGGCGGGGAGAATCTTTGCGACATGGTGGTTCGGGGTGTGCTCTTCTTTGTAAAGTGGCATTCTACTCCCCCGGATTTCGCTTCGATCGAGGAGTTGCCATGTTGGTCGGAAATGTGCCTCGAAAGGTTGCTGTGATCGGTGGGACGCGCATTCCCTTCGCGCGCGGTCAGACGGCCTACGCAAACGTCGGCAACGCCGAGATGCTCACGGCCACCCTGACAGGGCTGGTCGATCGTTGCCAGCTGCGCGGCACGCGCCTGGGCGACGTCATTGGCGGAGCGGTGCTCAAACACTCGCGGGATTTCAATCTGGTACGCGAATGCGTTCTATCGAGCGGGCTCGATCCGCACACACCGGGGCTCGATATTCAGCGCGCCTGTGGTACGAGCCTCGAGGCGGCGATACTCGTCGCCAACAAGATTGCATTGGGTCAAATGGATGTCGGCATCGCCTGCGGCGTCGATACCGTGAGCGACCCACCGGTGGTATTTCGCAAAGAATTCCGCGCGCTCTTGATGAAGGCCCATCGCGCGCGCAGCACCGGGCAGAAAATCGGCGCGTTGCTCGGCGTGCGGCCGCGTCATTTCAAGCCGCAGTTCCCCGGCGTCGACGAGCCGCGTACCGGGCTGTCGATGGGCGAGAGCTGCGAACTGATGGCGAAGAAATGGCGGATTACCCGGGCCGAACAGGATCAGCTCGCCTACGACAGCCATATGAATGCCGCCGCCGCGTGGCAGGCCGGATTTTATGATGATCTCGTCATGCCGTATCAGAGCCTCGAGCGCGACAACAATATTCGCCCCGACACGTCGCTCGAAAAGCTTGGCAAACTCAAACCCAGCTTTGACACGACCAGCGGTCAGGGCACACTAACAGCCGGCAATTCGACGCCCCTCACGGACGGCGCGTCGGCGGTATTGTTAGCTACGCCGGAATGGGCCGCGGCCCACCGGCTGCCGGTACTCGCCTACATCAGCTATGGCAAGCAATGGGCAGTCGACTTCGCCAGCGGTCATGAAGGACTGCTGATGGCGCCAGCTTATGCGGTATCGGCGATGCTCAGCGATGCGAACCTCGCATTGCAGGACTTCGACCTGTTCGAGATCCACGAGGCGTTTGCAGCCCAGGTACTCTGCACGCTCAAGGCCTGGGAATCGGCCGACTATTGCCGGGAACGACTGGGCCGCGACCGGCCGCTCGGCAGCATCGATCGTGCGAAGCTCAACGTCAAAGGCAGCAGCATCGCGATCGGGCATCCGTTCGCGGCAACCGGCACGCGCATCGTTGCAACGCTCGCCAAGCAACTCGCCCAATCGTCGCACACGAAGCGCGGGCTGATTTCAGTGTGCACCGCTGGCGGCATGGGGGTGACTGCGATACTCGAGAAGGCATGACGTTCGCGCTGCAACGCTCGAGCGCTGCCCTGCATCAGGCCGGTCAGATTGCCATTCGCTATTCCCGTTCATCTCGGCCAATGGCATGCAACCGCAGGACACGCAGACCCTTGCTGAGGTGAATCATGTCTGCGACGGTCAGATCGAGACCGTCGGTGAATCGTCGACATAGTTCAACCCGGCGACGGTGCAATTCGGTGAAAAGATCTTTGCCCTCGCTGGTCAGGCAAATGATCGGTGAGCGACGGTGATCGGGATTGTGGGCCAATTCCATGAGGCCGCGCCTCACCAGACCGCTGATCGTGTACTGCATCGTCTGGCGCTGTACACCGAGACGGCGGGCGTACTGCGAGACCGTTCTGGGCCTCCCCATGGCGACAACCACTGCCTGCCACTGCGTGGGTGTCACCTCGATATCTTCGCCGATTTCCGCGGCTATGCTCATCAGCCGCCCGTTCAACAACATGACCTCTCCGACGAAGGTCTCGAAAGCATCGGCGAATTCCACCTCGATCGCCCGCGCGGCGGCGCCGGTCTTTCTATTGCGAGTGTGCTTGGGTTTCGAGGTCACCACCGCAGTTTATCAACTTGCACCTGGCACCTCAGCCGACGATCTGCTGCGGCCGGCTATTGTACTGACGGAATACCGATATTGACACAATTTTGTCACTATGACCTTAATCATGCCACTTGAAGCATTTCGCGCAAGCCAAGCCAGTGGAGGACTATCCGATGCCAAGAACAAGCGTCTCGTACTGCGTGATCGGCCTGTTAGTGTTGATGGCCCAGTCGGCCTTTGCATCTGACCCGGTCGCGGCCTACAACACCATTCCCGATGCCATCGGCAAGCTCAATTATCGTTTGCAGAATGGTCCACCCGGCGGCAAGTCGGTCTTTTATATGAAGGGCTATGTCTACGCCTATATCCCCGGCGATGTGGAATGCGATCCCAGCGAGGGCGCGTGCGAAGGCTTCAGCGCCACTAACCCGAAGCGCCACGGCATGCGCCTCATGGGCTTTGAAGGTTACAACGTTCGCTGGCTGACACGGCACCCCGCCGATAACACGCTGCTCTATGCGAGCCGGGAGATCGTGTTCTATACCAACCCGGCGACCGGCGAAATCCTGAATCAATGGAAGAATCCGTACACCGGCGAGACAGTTCCCGTTATCCCGGTGATGAACGAATACATGGATAGCCCCCGCGGCACTGCTGGTTATGCAAATCCTAGCCGACCCATGGAAGAGCGCGGCTTGAATTACGCCTCCAACGCCGACGTTTTCCCTAACTACAACCTGAAGAATCAGTTTGCCCAGGGCGACAACATGAACGTCGCCAACGACGGCCAATACACCTCGGCCGAACTGTTTGATTTCTATTTGCCCAAGAGCTCCAAGAACGAATTGCCATGCGCTGATTTCTTTCTGAACTACCAGCCGCATCGGGATCGCTATCGATGGGAGAACTACTTGTGCTTCGGTGGCAAGGCCAAGTGGCTGGATTGGGCGCCGCGAGGCACGGTTTCCTGGTCGCGAGTCGGGCCGTGGCTGCCATGGATGGGCATGAGTGAAGATCCGGCCAACAGTCGCCATGTCGCTGGCGTGCTCGTGTACCACGTGCGCAGCGAGACCTTCACGCAGTTTGAAGACCTGCCAGAGGATTTTCGCGATCGCATGCGGCTGTGGTTCGATTCGGGCGCGTTTGGTCTGGAGACCATCGGCTTCGAAGCCTGGAAACGTCCCGCCAACTACGATGAATACATTGCCGTGCAACCGCGCAATAATGGCAAGAACGACACCACCTGGTCAGTGTTCCTGAATAAGGTTCTGAGACCTCAGGGACTGACCTGGCAGCAATG